>CAYPUQ010000016.1:0-15201 GCA_964413655.1 uncultured Solibacteraceae bacterium
ACGGGAACCAGCCGCGCCCGCCGTGGTCGATGGGCGCGGCCGGCGGCGAACCAGAACGAGGTCCGTACCGGCTGGTGGCGGATCAGGCGCGGGCGAGTCGCTGGACGGTGCGGCGCCGTTCCCGGCGCGGGCGAGTCGAAGGGAACCGGCCGCGTCACGGCTTCGCGCCCGCGGATCAGGTGGCGGAGCGCACAGCCAAACCAATCAGCAGCGGCCGTGTTCGAATCTGCCGGAGTCCGCCGCTTTTCCTCCTGGTCGCCCCTGATCGCTGGGAGACGCGGAACAGAAAAAAAATGTCATGTCCTCAGGGAGTGTCCCGGGGATGTCATGTCATGTCCACGCGCTCGCGCGTCGGTATTAAACCGCAGCGTCGGATTCGCCGGCGCAGCGTTTCGTCGTTCACGCCGAAGCTGTTAAACCGGAACTCGCCAGCCAGGCCGAACTCGCGCGTCAGATTCACGCCGCCCCCGCCGCCGAAGTGAAAGCCGTTGTTCACGAAGTCGCGCATCGCGGCGCGCGGGAAGCTCGGTCCGCCGCCGAGGTGCATGTTCCACCGGCGCTCCTGTGCGCCAAGCAAGGCAGCCAGCGCGAACCCGAGCGCCGGAAGCCAAAGCATCCGTATTCGCCCCATATCCCCAATATAGAAGTCCCATCCGGCGGTGTGTTACTTTCTACTGCGGTGGCCAATCTCGAACTGATCGAGGCGATGGAGGAAAACCTCACCGCGCACGTGTCGTTTGTGCAGCGCCATCTGCCCGGAATGACTGTCGATGACCGGCCCGACTTGCTTCTGGTCGACTCCGGGCTTTTCACTGACACCTTCAACAAAATCCTCCGTGCGCGGATGGACGAAAACGAAGCGGACCATCGGATCGCCCAGGCGGTCGATTACTTCCACCGTGCCGGCCGCCCGTTCGCTTGGTGGGTGGGGCCGCGTTCGCGTCCGGACAATCTCGGCCAGCGGCTCGAAACGCACGGGCTGAAGCCGGTGGAATTCGAACTGGGCATGGCCGCCGAGTTGCGCGACGTTCCCGCCGCGGTTCCCCCGCCCGAAGGACTGAGCATCCGCCGGGTCCGCACGACAGCCGAACTACTGGACTTCGCCGCCGTCAATGCCGCAAACTGGGACCCGCCCGACCAGGCGGTGGTCGAGTTCTTCGGTCAGGCCGCGCCGTTGTTATTAGTCGAAGACTGCCCGATGCGCCTTTTCGTGGGGTATATGGACGGGCAAGCAGTAGCTGCCTCCGAACTCTTCCTCGGCGGCGGCGTAGCGGGCATCCACATGGTCTCCACCCGCAGGGCCTACCGGCGCCGTGGCATCGGACTCGCAATGACCTGGGCCGCCGTCGACGAAGGCCGCCGCGTCGGCGAAACCACGGTCACGCTGCAAGCCTCCGAACAAGGCCGCGGCGTCTACGCCCGCCTGGGGTTCCAGGCGTGCTGCGAGTTCACGGAGTATCAGTGAATGAGCGGCCGCCGGTGTCGAACCGCGCGTGCTATCGAGGCTCGCGGCCGTCGCTGGGCATTGACTGGCTTGTCGTGCTCAACCTCACAGGCCGCGGATCAATGCTTTACTGGATCGATGAGAACCTCCGATGAAGGACTCGTTGATCAAGATCGCTGAGGGCCGCGACCTCGCCTTTCACCGACATCGGTGATCCAGATGGTCCCTGCATCTTTTTCCACGGCGCGCCCGTCAGCCGCCTGCAGCCTTTTACCGCACGAAGGCCAGTTCGCGGCCCTCGGTCTTCGCGCGGTGTCGCCCGACCGCCCAGGCTACGGACGGTCGTCGCCGCCGCCCGGCCGGTCTCTGGCCGATTGGCCGGCCGATGTCGCGCACTCGCCGATCGACTCTATCGGCCGCTTTATCGTGGCCGCCCACTCCTCCGCCGTCGTCTGCGCCGCCCTCCTGCCCGAACGCGTCATGTGAGGAATTGTGGTTGCCGGCGTCACCGACATCACTTGGCCGCCCGCCTGGGACGGATATCTGGAGAGCGAAATTCAACTTATGCGCTTGCCCGATGAAAACGCGGCCCTGGCCTGGTGCGTCAACCGCTGGGGCGCGGATGGAAGCGGCTTTCTCGTGGAGCCCTTCGACTTACCGGAACCCTTCACCGAAGGCTTCCGGCAAGGCGTAACGGGATACGCGCAGGACATCTGCGTCCAGGGCCGCCCGTGGCCCTTCGACCCGGGCCGCATCTCCGCACCCATCCACTTCGTGCATGGGGAACAGGACACCATCCAATCCTCGCCGAGTTGCCGGCGATCGCGTCGGCACTCGTGCGCGCCCGGGGCTACTGATCTTCGGGTTATATAAGCTTCAATCGTTCTGCAAAATGTTTCAGGCCATGATCCCATTCCTTTCCGTCACTTGCCCGGTGACGATTAGGAAATATCATGGCCTGAAACATTCTCACGAGAAACCGGCGCGTCGACTAAGACGGCTGCCGGCGAGCGGCCAGACTGGCTCGCAGACGTCGGTGTGCGCCTCGATTCTATGCATAATTCAGGTGATACGGAAGGCGAGTGCCGGTCACTACCCTGTGCGAAGTCGGTTGCCGGTCACGGAAGGGCGCATGACCCAGTACGAGGCGCATGCGGCGCCGGCGCTGAAATGCCCGTCCTGACGGTCCAATCCAGGCCGGGAGTGTTTGATCGGCTTAGGGGAAGAGGAGGAGCGGCGATGCAACCGCAACAGTACGGGACTTTCATCAACGTGGACGGCGAAAAGCTGGGCGCACTCAAGACAGCGCCGGAGCGCTATGAATCCTCTGTCATCGGCTTACTGCGGCATGTCAGTCGTTTCAAGGTCGGCTGGCACGTGCTCAATGAGATCAAGAAGACCGGAAAACAAGTTCTGATCCGACCGGCGGGAGAATCTGGCGATGGAGCTTATCGATATAACATCGTCAGGTTCCAGGAGAAGGTGTATCACATGCCGCACCGGTTCGGCCAGGCGTTCATTAACTTCGACCCCGAGCATCCCGTGAAGCCGTACTTGCCTCGGGCGCTAGTGAACGGCCAGCTTGGGAAACTGGTGCAGCGACTGTTTCCGTATCATGTGGACCGAAGGTGGAAGGCGGAGGATCTCCTGGTTCATGAACTCTTCCACGCACTGCGGATTCTGCTCGATAAGGACACCGGGGAGCGGCTCAATGACGGCTTCCGGTTCGTCGAGGAGCTTTACGCCATTCTTGTCGCGAACATGTATCGTTCCGAGCAGCGGCGCGATCACGAGCTGCGCGGAAGCTGGAGCAGCGATTTTGAGGAGTTGGTTTCCACCAATTTAGAGTTCCGGCTGAAGTACGACTTTTGGATCAGGCAGCTGGAGAGCGAGATGGGTGAGCTGACGGCGAAGCTGCGGGCACTGCCGATGAACTTCAACCCCTTCCGTGTTCTCACCTTCCGGCCGCCCTGCGCGGGGCATCTGCTGCATCTGGTCTGATCGGGCCGGCAGACCGGTTCGGGCTCGCGCGAACAGCGATTGCCGAAGCGGGCGCAGCAGGAATTAAGCGATGTCGATCGCGATAACCTCGTGAACTTCCACGCGTGGAACCTCGATGCGCAGCGTCGATCCTTCGACCTTCCAGTCCGCCGCGCGGTCCCCGGAAAGCAGGCGGACGCCGCCGGGACGAACGCCGGCCGGGAGCTGCAATTCCACACTAAAGGGTCCGGCGGGGAAGACCTCGCGAAACGGCCCCTTCATCGCCATCGGGTTGGTCAGGTTGACCAGATGGACGGCCAGCGAGCGCTCCTGCTTCCAGACGGCGAGGTCGAGCAGGCCAGCACCATTGACGCGAACCGGTGATGCATCGGCAGCGGCCCAGTGCACTGCGTTGCACAGTACGGCGAGGTGATCGGGGCTGAGCACTTCCCAGAAGGTGCGGTCGATGTCCATCGGAAAGTAGACGACGCGTCCCTTGCCGTGCTGCCGGCAGAATACGGCCGGAACATCGGTGCGAGGCGTGTCCGTGTAAACCATCTCCATCGGCAGGTCGGGGTAGGACGGGACCAGCGTGAGCGGCGCTTTCGCGGCCGGGTCGAGCGGGCGGACGTGGACGCGGCGCACGCCGTTGATCATGCGCGGCACGCGGTCGAGCGATGCAAGCAGCGGGTGGCGCGTCGGGTGTTCGAGGTTCAGATAGGAATTCTGCATCCGCTCGTCCATCCGGCCGTCGAACGAGCAGCCGAACAACTCGCTCAGCCCGAAATCGGACCGGCGCTCGCCCCATTCGTCGTAGAGCGACGTTTCCAGCGTCGCAACGATGCTGCCGCCGCGCGACACATACTCGCGCAACTGGCGGCACTGGGCTTCCGAGAGCGCGGCGATGTTGGGGAGGATCAGCAGACGGTAGCGGCCGAGGTGGGCGGAGTCGAGCAAACGGTCGTGGACCATCTCGAACGGAACGCGCGACTCGACGAGCGCCTGGTAGAAGCCAAGTTGCGCGTCCTCGACTAGTTCGCGGGCGCGGTCGCCGCCGTAATAGGCGGCCGTCTGCTGCGAGTAGACGAGTGCCACTCGCGCGAGGTTTTCGCGGTTGCGCAGATACTTTTCGTGGCGCTGGTGCCACCGGTAAATGTCCTCGACGACGGGCATCCAGCGCTCGTCGTACGGCTTGGCGTTGAACTTGGTGAACCAGGGCCGGAGGCCGTGCGCGACGCCATCGGCCGCCCAGATGCGAATCTCGGCCTCGGACTGCACGGAATCCTTCCAGCGGTAGGGTTCCTCGACGCCGACACTGAAGATGCCGCCAATGGGCTTCGCGCCCATGGTCGAGCGATACTCCTTGCCGTTCTTCCCGTTCGCCCACGGGAGCGTGACGCCGCGGCGGGCCTGGCGGTCGGCGAACAGAATCGGGGCCATCTCGCCGATGGTCTTCATGTCGAGCTGCGACAGCGCGCCGCCGCCGGAGTTGGCAATGAAGCACGCTTCGGAGTTGATCTTGCGGATCGCGGCGTCCCACACGCGCCACAGTTCAAAGAGGCGGTGCTGGTTCCAGACGATGTATTGGCGGCGGGCGGGGTCGCGCGGATCGCGGGTGCGGGGGAGATCGAAGCCGGCGAAGGCCTTGAAGTGTCGCTGGCAATGTTGGCAGTAGCAGATGCCGTGACCATGCCAGCGGTTGGAGAAGACGCCATCGACCTTGTAGAGGCTGACGATCTCGCTGGTAACTTCGGTCATGAATTCGAAGTTGTACGGGCCGAGCGCGCAGGTGACGTAGCGGGTGGGATCGGCCCAGTGGCGGCGGGGACGGCCTTCGGCGTCGCGGGCGACCCAATCGGGGTGTTTGGCGAACACCTCGTCGAGGCAGGCGTGCGGATCGGTGCGCGCGATGACGTTCATGCCGAGCTTGCGGCAACCCGCCGTGAGTTCGCCGAAGATATCGCGATCGCCGAGGAACCGGCTGCGGTAGTGGAGCGGGACGCGGGTGGGGTAGAAGGCTACGATACCGCCGGCGCTCAGGCAGGCGGCATCGGCGTGGATGCGGCGGAAGTAAGCCAGCCAGAAGTTAGGGTCGTAATTGCCAGGATCGTCCTCGGTGAAGGCGACCTGGGCCCAGCGCATCGGCCGGTCGCACCAGGCGGGCGATGGCGGCATGGGAGCGGTTTGCTGCGCCGGGGCAGGGAAGGCCGCGGCGGCCGTGAGTAGGGCTTCGCGTCGGGTCACGTTGGGGTTCTCCGTTGGACATACCCAGGATACTTATGCGGGTAGGGCGGATGCGGGTTGCCTACGCGCGCGGTCCGGATTCGGCGGCGAGGGCGCGGACGCGTTCGCGGGCGTAGTCTCTGGCGGAGAACTTGCAGTTGGGGTCGTCGGTGACGATGAAGGGGTCGTCACCGTACATAAGGTAGGTGGCGTGGACGTCGTCGAATTTGCCCCAGTTTTCGCGGAGAAACTCGTCGACGATTTCCTTGCATGCCTTGAGCGCCGAGGCGCAATCGGAGAACTCGCCGAGTTTGTAGCGGTGGCTCTCGTCCATGTAGTGGAAGTTGTCGTCGACGAAGACGGTGTATTTGAGGCGGTCCATCGTATTTGCCCTCGATTGCGTGAAGGAAATTGTATCGCTTGGATGCTGGCCGCTCGCACAGCGCCACGCGGATGCCGATTTCGAGCGTTGCTCTAGGCGACGGAAACCAGGAAATACGAGACGACGCCGATTAGGAATTAAGCGTGAAAAGAGCGAGCCAGGCTGCTCCGTGAAGTAGACTTAGATCCGGAAGACGACATGAGACGGTTCTACGCAGTGGTGCGGGAAATGGATGGAAGCATTGGACCGCGGCCGATGAAGCAATGGCTTCGCCAGAATGCGGATCGCATTCCTCCCGGACTCGATCCCACTTCCAGTACCTCCCATCAGTTGAGGGATGGGTTAAAGAAGCTCGGCTGGACAGTAAGGGACACCCCGACGGAAGTGTGGCTGATCATGCCGGGAGTCGCAGTTCCTGCGGACGACCGTCCGGAAGAGGAAGTTGACGGCGAGGACGACGCCTTCGAGGCTGGCTTCGCGCTGGAGTATCAACTCCGCGATTTTATCGCCGACAATCTGAGCGCGTTGATCATCAACGGAAGGCGCCTCCATTTGTATGTCGATCCATCGGGCCGGAGGGGCATCGAATTTCGTTCAGCGGTTGGGCCGATCGACATCCTCGCCGTGGACGACAACGGCGGCTTTTACGTTCTCGAGCTCAAGCGAGCACATAGTCCCGATCGGGCGATTGGCCAGTTGACGCGTTATATGGGATGGGTCCGCCAGACAATCGGAAAAGGACGGGAAGTCCACGGCGTCATCGTGGCGAAGGAAATCGGCAACAACCTGCGCTACGCAGTGCTGATGGTTCCGAACGTCAGCCTGTTCGAATATGAAGTCCAATTCAATCTTAAGCCGGCGCACGGTCTGCCCGACGGAGCCGCGCCGTAGTTCACGCTTCCACACTGCCAGAAAACCATGAATAGGTTCCAGGAGCCCGTTCAGCCCGCCGAAATCGTCGTCAGGTCGATCACCGGGAGTTTGGCGGCGGACAGGCGGTCCGTCAAACTCGCATCCGGCTTCTGCGTTAAGACGACGCACGACGCCCACTCCACCAAATCCTCCACCGCGCCGGCCATCAACCGTTCGATGTGCGGCACGGACGAGAAGATGAAGCGCCGGTTGCTTCCGTAAATCTCGTCCAGCCGGATGTGTGGATCGAAGACGCGCACATCGCGACCCTTGCCGGTGAGAGTTTCGATCAGGCTCACCACGGGACTTTCCCGAAGGTCGTCCGTGTCCTCCTTGAACGCAAGCCCGTACACGCCGATCCGCTCGTGGCCCGAGTCCAGCACCCGGTCGATTGTCCGCTGCAGATGGTGCGCGTTGCTCGGCAGCACCGACCCAAGCAGCGGCGTCTGGAGACCGTGCCGGGAGGCGCGGAATACCAGCGCACGGATGTCCTTCGGCAGGCACGAGCCGCCGAACGGAAAGCCCGGCCGCAGATACGCCGGCGAAATGTTGAGCTTCCTGTCCCGGCAGAGCGTTTCCATGACCTCACTCGCCGATACCCCCATTGCCGCCGCCAGCGTGCCGATTTCGTTCGCGAACGCGACCTTCAACGCGTGGAAGGCATTGCAGGAGTACTTGATCATCTCCGCCGTCCGCAACGACACGAGACACGGTTCCACCGGGAGCGGCGAATAGAGCGCCGCCACTCGCGCGGCCGCGGCCCGGTCGTGCGAACCGACCACCAGCAGCGACGGCCGCAGAAAATCCTCGACTGCGCAGCCCTCGCGCAAGAACTCCGGATTCGAGACCATGCGGACGTCGCCGCGCCCCGCGAAGCACTCGCGCTCGGTCTGCTCGCAGGTTCCGGGAAACACGGTGCTGCGCACCGCGACGATCAGCGGCTTCGCGCGCTCGGGCAGCAGTGCGGCAATCTCCGCGCACACCCGGCGGAGCTGCCCCAACGCCAGGTCGCCGTTCCGCTCCGAAGGCGTCCCGACGCAGATCAGCGCGATGTCCGCGTCGATCAACCCTTCCCGTAACGAAGTCGACGCCGACAGCAGACCCAGACCACGAGCCTTCTCAATGAAATCCGTCAAACCCGGCTCGTAGAACGGCGCCCGGCCCTCGTTGACGCCGCGAACCTTATGCTCGTCCAGATCGATGCCGGTCACCCGGTGGCCGACACTCGCCAGGCAGGCGGCCGTCACGCAGCCCACATAGCCCAGGCCGAGAACCGCAATCCGATCGCCGTCGCTGGAATCCGTCGTTGTCATCAAACGAACCAGTATCCCATGGGCCGTATTCGGCTCATTTGAATTTCCTCTTGCATTCCGGCCCGTCCGGCACTACTATTACTCCACGAGGGATAACGCACATGCGATGGCAATCCGTGTTGACAGCCGTAAGCCTGGGCGTTGGGATACTGCTTGCGCAGACCATGCCAAAAATGACAACGGTTGAACCGATGGGCGGTAATGCCGGCACCGAGATCACGGTGAGCGGCGAGAACCTCTCGAAGGCTCATGTCGTCAAGCTCTTTCTCAGCGATGGCAGCACCGACAAGGAAGTCAAGGTGGCTACCCAGGAAGATACCACCATCAAGTTCGCCATTCCGGAGGGCATGAAAGCCGGCCGGTATGGACTGGCGGTTCAGACCAAGGAAGGCAACATCATCGACCAACCCGTCAAGGTGACCATCGAGTAGCGGGGGCTCGGCCGGCGGCCCCGGCAGGCGCGTACGCCTGCCCGGCAGTTGATTTTTGTCCCAACCGCTCCGGGCGAGCCTTCGCGTACATTGAGGGGTGGAACAGTTCACCTTTTGGCACCGTTGGCTGCTTGTCGTCAGCATCGTCTCGGCGCTCAATGGTCTCGTGGTCTGCTGGTGGCCGGACAGCCCGCACTTGGCGCCTTGGAACCGGGCGATCGAGACGACGGTGGCTGGCGGGGCCGCCTCCGCGGACGTACGCCGGTTCTTGCTTGGCCCGCTCGGAGCCACGATGGCAGGCTATTTCGTGCTCCAGACCTTCCTCGTCGCGGGACCGTTGCGGCGTGGCGAACGGTGGGCGTGGCAAGCACTGGTTGCCGGCCTGCTGACGTGGTTCCTCGCGGATTCCGCGCGGTCGCTGCGCGTTGGGGCGGTCTTCAACATCTGGATGGTCAACCTTCCGACTCTTCTGTTGGCCGGGGTGCCATTGATCTTCCTCCGTGGAAAGCGTTGACCTCCGCCCCGCAAAAAATGCAGGCTTTGAGTTTCGCCGCGTATTTTGATACCGTCAATTTCCGCTGGGCAGTCGATTCTCGAACGGACGGGATGCACTGGAAATGAAACGGACGATCCATCTCACCATCAACGGCACGCCGCGCACGGACGAAGTGGAACCGCGGCTTTTGCTAATCCACTATCTAAGGGAAGTAGCCGGACTCACCGGATCGCACATCGGCTGCGAGACCTCGCTATGCGGCGCCTGTACCGTCGAAGTCGACGGTAAGGCGGTGAAGTCATGCACGATGCTCGCCGTGCAGGCCGACGGGCGAAGCGTGCTGACCATTGAGGGCCTCGCGGCCAACGGCAATCTGCACCCGGTGCAGGAGGCATTCTGGAACGAGCACGGGGCGCAATGCGGCTTCTGTACACCGGGCATGATCATGGCCTCGAAACAGTTGCTGGAGCGGAACCCCGATCCCACTGACGCCGAGATCCGGCACGGCATCGACGGCAATCTCTGCCGCTGTACCGGTTACCAGCACATTGTGAACGCCGTCCGTGCGGCGGCCGGCAAGATGAGCGCCTGAGGAGAACACGGACATGGCAACTATCACCAAGACCGAAACCCTGATTGGTAAGCGCATCCGCCGGCGCGAGGATCCGCGGCTCATCACCGGCACGGCCACCTACGTCGACGACATCAAACTGCCGGGCATGTACTATGCCGCCATCGTGCGCAGCCCGCACGCCGCGGCGAATCTCAGGGGCATCGACACCAAGGCCGCCGCTGAACTGCCCGGCGTCGTCGCGGTCTTCACCGGCCGCGACACCAAGGATCTCGGCCCCGTTCCCTGCGGCGCGTCGCTGCCGGGTCTGCGCGTACCGAACCACAACGTGCTCGCGCAGGATCGCGTGTACTTCGTCGGCCATCCGGTGGCCGTCGTGGTCGCTTCCGACCGCTATATCGCGCGCGACGCGGCCGATCTTGTCGAAGTGGACTACGATCCCCTCCCCGCCGTCGCCGACCCCGAGAAGGCGCTCGAACCCGGCGCGCCGCCGGTTCACCCCGAGTGGCCCGACAACACCGCGTTCACCTATCACCAGGACGGCGGCGACGTGAACCAGGCGTTCGCCGATGCGGAAGTAGTCGTCAAGCAGCGCATCACCAGCCAACGCCTCGTCCCGATGGCGATGGAGACCCGCGGCGTCGTGGCCGACTGGAAATCGGGCGACAAATCGCTCACCATTTACACCTCCACTCAGACTCCGCACTTGCTGCGGACGCTGGCCGCGATGGCGATGGGCATCCCGGAGCATCACCTGCGCGTGGTCGCCCCGGAAGTCGGCGGCGGATTCGGCAGTAAGCTGAACGTGTACGCCGAGGAACTGCTGATGGGCTTCATCGCGATGAAGCTGGGCAAGCCGGTGAAGTGGATCGAGTCGCGCCGCGAGAATTTCACGAACACGATCCACGGCCGCGGCCACGTCGATTACGTCGAACTTGCCGCTAAACGCGACGGGACCATCCTTGGCATGAAGATGAAGCTCATCCAGGACCTCGGCGCGTATCATCAGTTGCTGACCCCCGCCATTCCAACGCTGTCGGTCCTGATGATGCCCGGCCTGTACCGCTTCAAGAACATCAGCGCCGACATCGTCGGCGTCTTCACGAATGCCGTGCCCACCGACGCCTATCGCGGCGCGGGCCGTCCCGAAGCGACCCACACCATCGAGCGCATGGTCGACATTCTCGCCGCGGAACTGAAGATGGACCCAGCCGAACTCCGGCTCAAGAACTTCATCCAGCCGAAGGAGTTCCCCTTCGGTACGGCCACCGGACTGACGTACGACAGCGGCAACTACGATCTGCCATTGAAGAAGGCGCTTGAGCTGGCCCACTACTCCGAACTTCGCCAGGAGCAGGAGAGAGCCTGGGCGGCCGGACGGTATCTAGGTATCGGGATCGCGACTTACGGCGAGATCTGCGCCTTCGGCCCGTCGCCGGCCACGCCCGCCGGCGGCTGGGAGAGCGCCGCGGTCCGCATCGAGCCTTCCGGCACCGTGACGGTCATGACCGGCGTCTCGCCGCACGGCCAGGGCGAGGAGACCACCTTCGCCCAGATCGCCGCCGACCGGTTGGGAGTCGATATCGACGATATCGTGGTGCTGCACGGCGACACGGCGGTGGTGCAATACGGCATCGGCACGTTCGGAAGCCGCGCGACCGCGGTTGGCGGCGCGGCGCTGCACTTCGCGCTCGAAGAAGTCATCAAGAAGACTAAACGTTTCGGCGCAATGCTGCTCGGCTCCGAGGACGTGACGTTTGCCGAGGGCCGCTGCACCTGCAACAAGACCGGCAAGAGCGTCACGCTCGCGGAGATCGCGGGAGCCTCCTATCGCGCGATGAAACTTCCGCCCGGCGCCGAGCCCGGGCTGCAGGCGATGAGCTTCTGGGAGCCGCCTAATTTCACGTTCCCGTTCGGCGCCCACCTGGTGGTGAGCGAGGTGGACCCCGAGACCGGGACTATCGCCATTCAACGATACATCGCCGTAGACGACTGCGGCAAAATCATCAACCCGCTGATCGTCGACGGGCAGGTTCACGGCGGCGTCGCGCAAGGCATTGGCCAGGCGCTGTTCGAACACGCCATCTACGACGAGGATGGCCAGCTCATTACCGGCGAACTCACCGACTATGCGGTGCCGAAGGCAACCATGATGCCGTGGATTGAGAGCGAACACACCGAGACGCCGTCGCCCGTCAACCCGCTCGGCGTGAAGGGCGTCGGCGAGGCGGGCACCATTGGCTGCTCGCCGGCCGTAGTGAACTCCGTCGTGGATGCGCTGCGGCCGCTTGGTGTCCGCCACCTCGACATGCCGCTCACACCGGAGAAGATTTGGACGATCCTTCAGCAAGGAGCCCAGGCATGAGTTTCCATAGTGGCGCACGCACTCGTGCGTGCCGAGCCGGCACTCATGCCGGCTCTTGTGGCGGGGCGACAGCAACAAGAAGTCTCGCGTCCACACGAGTGTGGACGCGGTACGCACGAGTGCGTGGGCCAAGATCGACAGACGGCCAGCCGCGAAACGAAGGAGGGCAGGCATGATTCCGCAGAACTTCAACTATCACGCGCCAGCGACTCTGAAGGAGGCCCTCGGTCTCATCGCGAATGGGGCGAAGCCGTTGGCCGGCGGGATGAGTCTGATCCCGCTGATGAAGCTGCGTCTGGCCGCGCCCGAAGAGGTCGTGGATCTGAGCCGCATCGAGGGGCTGGACAACATCACGGAGCAGGACGGCTTGGTGCGCATCGGCGCGATGGCGACTCATTATGCGGTGGAGTCGTCGGCGCTGGTCCGCGCGCGATGCCCGCTGCTGGCCGAAACGGCCGGCTGGATCGGCGACGTCCAAGTCCGCAACGCCGGCACGATCGGGGGCAGCGTGGCTCACTCGGACCCGGCGGCGGATTACCCGGCGGCGCTGATGGCGTTGGAGGCCCAAGTTCTCATCGCCGGCGCCAAGGGCGTCCGCACTGTACCCTACGGCGATTTCGTCGTGGACACATTCATGACGGCGCTCGAACCGGATGAGTTGATCCAGGAGATCCTCGTTCCGGTGGAACCGGCTGGCAACGGCTGCGCGTACGCGAAGATGCTACAGCCGGCATCGGGCTTCGCCATCGTCGGTGTAGCGGTGCGTATCGGGCGGTCGGCGGGCAAGGTCACGTTTGCGCGCGTGGGTGTCACCGGCCTCGGTCCGAAAGCCTACCGGGCCACGGGGGTGGAGGATCGCCTCCTCGGAACCAGTGGGCTGCCCGAAGAGATTCGTCAGGCGGTCGCGGACATTGCCGAGGGCGTGGAGGCTAACACCGATATCCACGCTTCCTCCGATTACCGGAGCGCGATGGTGCGCGTTTACGCCGCCCGTGCGGTGGCGCGAGCGCTCGAGCGCGCCGCATGAAGGTCCACGGTTCCTACAAACTTTCCGCGACGCCCGATCGCGCTTATGCTATACTCCAGGACCCGGAGGTGCTGGCGCGGTGCATGCCGGGGTGCGACGAATTGGTCCGTATCGGCGAGGACGAGTACCGCATGAAGATGAAGATGGCCCTCGCCAGCATTTCGGGCTTGTTCGACGGCACGGTTCGCATCGCCGATTCGGACCCGCCGTCGAGCTTCCGGCTTGTCGTGGAGGGCAAGGGGAAGATCGGCTTCCTTCGGGGCGACGGGCTGCTCCGTCTGACCCCGGATGGCGACGGGACGGAGGTGGGCTATGATGGGGAAGTTCACGTGGGGGGGACCATCGCCGCCGTAGGGCAGCGTTTGCTCGACACGACGGCGCGGATGATGATTAAGAAGTTTTTCGACAAGTTGTCGGAGAGCGTGAGAGAAAATGGCTGAGTTCTCCGCTCCTTTAATGTGGGGCAGCGGCTGGACCGGCTTGAGGGGGGTTCCTGGGACCCGTCACCGAGGATTCACCAAATCTTGATCCGGTAGCGAATGCTTTCTCGCTAGAGTAGATGAAACGCAGTCGTAAACCGGATCACGAATGAAAGAGGGCGGGCGGCACGAAATTTAACGTGGGCCCGGCGGCGGTAGGGCTTGACGGGACGCAATGAACTGATATAGAACCAATGTCTGGAAGCAAGCCGCTGCACAAGCCAACCTGGAAGGATGCTTAAGAATGGCGAGACAATCGACACAACACAAGCTTGATCGCGTACGGCCGCCGCGCGTCCACATCACCTACGATGTGGAGATCGGTGGAGCCATCGAGCTCAAGGAATTACCCTTCGTGATCGGCGTACTGGGAGATTTCACGGGGCAACCGACCCAGCCACTGCCAAAACTGAAAGACCGCAAATTCGTCGAAATTACGCCGGATAATTTCGACGCCGTGCTGGAAGGCATGAAGCCGCACCTGAGCTACGCCGTCGAGAACAAGCTCAGCGAAGACCCCAACGCGGCGCAGATCAAAGTCGACCTGACGTTCAAGAGCATGGACGACTTCGAGCCGGAAAATGTCGCTAAACAGGTGAAGCCGCTCAAGGAGTTGCTCGACCTTCGGACGCGGCTTTCGGATCTACGGGGCAGCCTGCAGGGCAACGACAAGCTCGACGAGTTGTTGCTCGACGCGGTGAATAGTCCCGACAAGATGGCCAAGCTGAAGGAAGAGATCGGCGGGCCGGAAGGAGGATCGAGCAATGGCTGATGCAGAGGCGAAACAACAAGCGCAAGCGACCGAACAGGTACTGGAACGCAGCCTGCTCGACAGCATCGTGGAAGATGGCCGTTTGGCCCCCGATGCCACGGCGAAGGAGCGCGGCAAGAATCTCGTCAAGGAGTTCGTAGCCCAGGTCCTCGAAGGCTCGATGACCATTGGCCGCGACGCTGAGATGATGATCAATGCCCGCATCGCGCAGATCGATCACCTCATCTCCCTTCAGTTGAACGAGGTTCTCCATCACGAGGCCTTCCAGAAGCTCGAAGGCTCCTGGCGCGGACTCCGCCACATGGTGTACAACTCCAGCACCAGCACCATGATGAAGATCCGCGTGATGAACGCAACGAAGAAGGAGATCCTACGCGACCTCCAGCGCGCGCCCGAGTTCGACCAGAGCGCCCTGTTCAAGAAGGTGTACGAAGAGGAATACGGCGTCTTTGGCGGCGCTCCTTTCGGCGCCCTAGTCGGCGACTACGAATTCGGCAAGCACCCCGAGGATGTCGAATGCCTGGAACGGATTTCCCAGGTGGCGGCGTCGGCCCATGCGCCGTTCTTCTCGGCCGCCTCGTCGGACCTCTTCAATCTCGAGAGCTACACCAAGCTCGACCAGCCGCGCGACCTGGCCAAGATTTTCGACTCCACCGAGTACGCCAAGTGGAAGAGCTTCCGGCAGTCGGAAGACTCCCGCTACGTGGGGCTGTGCCTGCCGCGAACCCTCGGCCGGCTCCCCTACGGCAAGGACACCAAGCCGGTGGAAGCCTTCATGTACGAAGAGGGCGTGGACGGCACCGATC
>CAYPUQ010000016.1:15301-33827 GCA_964413655.1 uncultured Solibacteraceae bacterium
GACACCAAGCCGGTGGAAGCCTTCATGTACGAAGAGGGCGTGGACGGCACCGATCACAGCAAGTACCTGTGGATGAACGCCGCCTACAGTATGGGGCTCCAGCTCGCTCAGAGCTTCAACACCTATGGCATGTGCGTGTCCATCCGCGGCGTCGAGGGTGGCGGTTTGGTTGAGGGACTGCCGGTCCACAACTTCTACACCGACGAGGGCGACATCGTCATGAAGTGCCCCACCGAGGTGCCTATCACCGACCGGCGCGAGAAGGAACTCGCCGACCTCGGCTTCGTTCCCTTGGTTCACTGCAAGGGCACCGATTACGCGGCTTTCTTCAGCGTCCAGAGCGCCCAGAAGCCGAAGCTCTACGATACCGACGCGGCCAATGCCAATGCCCGGCTCTCCACCCAGATGCCGTACATCATGGCGGTGTCCCGCTTCGCACACTACCTGAAGGCGATGATGCGCGACAAGATTGGCAGCTTCATGTCGCGTGAGCAGTGCGAGAATTTTCTCAACCGCTGGATCACGACGTATGTGACCCCGGACGATAACGCTTCCGCGGCCACGAAAGCTCAGCGGCCCTTGCGCGAGGCCCGCGTGGACGTAGTGGAAATTCCCGGCAAGCCTGGCGCTTATCGGGCAGTCGCATTCTTGCGCCCCCATTTTCAGTTGGACGAGCTTACCGTCTCGCTGCGACTGGTGGCGGATCTGCCGGCTCCAGCCAAGTAGCGGTTCGGAGGAAGCTGGCTTTTTGGGGCACGGCGCGGGGCCGAGCCGATATCTCAGCAAACAGATTAAGAGAGAGGAGTCTAGAAAATGGCTATTGATGCCTTTTTGTACATTGACGGGCGGAAGGGCCCGAGTCTGAAACGGAAAGAGGCGATCGACATTCTGTCGTTCTCCTTTGGCGCCAGCATGACGTCGAGCTACGGCGCGGGCCGGTCGGGCGGTGAAGCCGCTACCGGTAACGCCAGTGCCTCGGACATCAGCGTGATGTGCGTCGGCGACAAACTGACCCCCGAGTTGTTCCGGGATCTTTGCACCGGCCATCACTTCGATTCGGTGAAGATCGAATACGAAAAGCCCATCGGCGACGAGCAGCAGCCGTTCTTCAAGATCGGCATGGAGGACGCGTTCCTGACCTCGCTGCAGCTTTCCGGATCGAGCGAGAACCCGATGCTTTCGCTGTCGTTCGCGGCGGAGAAGATCAAGGTCAGCTACAACCCGCAGGGCGACGACGGCAAGCTGCAGGGCTACGTCGATGGCGGCTTCGACTTCGGCACGATGGTGAAGTGGTAAGCCGTCCCAGCGACGGCTCGGCGAAATAACGGGAGGCGGAATGATCGCGAAACAACTGTTTGACGCGGGAAGGGTCACCGAGGCGATTCAGGCCTTGGGGAGCCACCTTCGCGATCATCCCGCCGACTCGCAGAGCCGGACTTTCCTGTTCGAGCTGCTTTGCTTTGCCGGCGAATACGATCGCGCCGAGAAGCAGCTCAGCGTGCTCGCCAAGGGCGGGCAGCAGGCCGAACTGGGCGCCGTTCTGTATTATTCGGCGCTCCATGGGGAGAAAACCCGCGTCGAACTTTTCGAAAAGCAGGCGTTTCCGCAGTCCGACGGCGCGACGGCCACGCCGTCCACCGGGCAACTGAACGGAAAGCCGTTTCAGAATATCCGCGATGCCGATCCCGATATCGGCGCGCGGCTGGAAATCTTCGCCGCCGGATCGTACATGTGGCTGCCCTTCGCCCACATCACCCGGCTGGAGATGGAGCCGCCCAAGCGCCTGCGGGATACGTTGTGGGCCCCGGCGGCCATTACCACCGGACCGGAATTCAAGGGAACCGAACTCCGGGAGGTCCTCGTTCCCGTCATCTATCCTTTTTCCTGGAAGCACCCCGACGAGAACGTGTGGCTGGGGCGAGCGACGGCGTGGGGCGAAGACGACCAGGGCGTGCAATATCCCTCGGGCCAGAAGATCTTTCTCGTCGACGGCGAGGAGTTCCCGCTGCTGGATGTGCGCACGCTCGAGTTCGACGTCGAACAGGCCCCCGCGCAGTAGGGCCTGCCGCCGCCGTATACTTCGTCTGAGAGCCGACTTGCATGCCCGCGATTGACGAACTCCTCATTCCGATTGAAGGCGATAATCCGTCCGGCGCGAATCTGCGCTACGACCCCGTCTACGACAAGATCAAAGAAGCGCGGCGCGAGGACGCCGACCTCGCCCAAGGCGCATGGCAAACCGAGCGCAAGGTCGCCGATTGGCCGCTGGTCATCCGCCTTTCCACCGAAGTCCTGAGCAAGAAGAGCAAGGACCTGCAGATTGCCGCCTGGCTCACCGAGGCGTGGGTGCAGAAGGAGGGATTCGGCGGTCTGCGCGACGGCCTGGAACTGGTGCGCCGCCTGGTGGCCGATTTCTGGGACACTGTCTATCCGGAGATCGAAGACGACGACGTCGAGATGCGCGCCACCCCCATGGAGTGGATCGGCCTCCAGCTTGGCGACCGCGTGAAGGGCGTCCCCATCACGCGTGACGGGTTCACCTGGATCAAATACAACGAGTCGCGGACCGTCGGCTACGAGAACCAAATCAAGACCGACAACGAGAAGAAGAGCCGCGACAAACTGATCAAGGAAGGCAAACTCACCCCGGAGGAGTTTGACAAGTCTTTCGCCGAAACGCCGAAGGCCGTTTACCTCACAGCCGAGAAGAATCTTGACGCCTGTTTGGAGGTTCTGAAGACTCTCGACGATTTCTGCACCGGGAAGTTCGGCAACGACGCCCCCTCTTTCTCGCGCTTACAGGACGACATCACCGTCGTCCGCCACGTGGTCCACCAGTTGCTCCAGAAGAAGCGGGAGACGGAACCCGATCCAGTCGAGGAAAGCGCCGAGGCGCCGGCGGAGGGCGCCGAAGGCGAAGCGGGCGGAGAAGGCGCACCGGCGGCCGCCGGCGCCGGGGGAGGGACGGTTACGATCTCGCTTGCCGCGGCGCCCGCCGAACCTCCCGAGCGGCGCGAAGCGATCGAGGCCGTCGCCAACACAGCCGCGTTTCTGCGCAAGCGCGAACCGGGCAGTCCTGCGCCCTATCTGATGATGCGAGGACTCCGTTGGGGCGAAGTGCGCGCCGCGATTCGCGCCGGCAACCTGGCGCTGCTCGAACCGCCTCCAACCGAGTTGCGGCGGCAGGTGAAGCAACTGGCCGTGGCGAGCCGTTGGGCCGACCTGTTTGAAGTCGCGGAAAGCGCCATGGCGCTACCGTGCAGCCGCGCCTGGCTCGATCTGCAACGGTTCGTCGTCGAGGCCTGCGCGGCCCTCGGCGGCGATTACGATGAAATCGCTAAGGCGATCCGGTCCGAGCTGCGCGCCCTCATTCGCGACGTGCCGCAGATCGTCGATCTGACCCTGTCCGACGATACGCCGGCCGCGAACATCGAAACCAGGGCGTGGCTCAAACAACTCGGCGAGGAGCCCGAGAAGACGGACGATCCGGAGAAGGCGGTGAACGAACCGGTGAGCGATGGCGCGCCGGCTCCCGGATGGCAGCGGAAGTTCGTCGACAGCTACCAGTTGGCGTTGGAGGCCATGCGGCGCGGGCAGGAGAGCACCGCCATCGAGATTATGCTGAAAGAGGTGGAGCGGCAGCGCTCCGGCCGCGGGAAGTTTCTCCGCCGGCTCCAGTTGGTCGAACTCTGCGTAGCCTGCAACAAACCCAACATCGCCCAGCCGATCCTCGACGACATCGCCGCGTCCGTCGAGGAGCATAAACTCGATACGTGGGAGGACCGCGACGTCGTCGCTAATGCGCTTGTGCTGCTAATGCGCCACAACAAGAATTTCAACGAAGGCAAGGAGAAGCAAAAACTGTTCGATCGCGTCTGCCGCTTGAACCCGGCACGAGCGGCGTTGGAGGGCTAGGATGCCGCCGCCGAACCGCCACGCGCACGAAGCCGCCGTCACGATTCCCCTCATCGACCGTTTGATCGATGAAGAGCCGCACAATTCACGCGAGGAAATGCTGACGCGCGCCCAGTCCGTGCGCCTGTTGAAGGCCGGTTTGCGGCGCGACCTCGAGTGGCTGCTCAACACCCGCCGCATTCCCGACGAGCCGGAAGCCGCGCTCCAGGAGATCAACCGGTCGGTGTACGTCTTCGGCCTGCCGGACTTCACTTCGTTCTCGCTCGCTTCGCACACCGACCAGAGCCGATTGCTGCGCGAGTTGCAGACCGTGCTGCGGCTGTTCGAGCCCCGCTTGACGGCCGTCAAGGTGATTCCGCAGGAGGTTTCGGCGACGAACACGCGTACGCTGCGCTTCCGCATCGAAGGTCTATTGATGATGGACCCCGCGCCCGAGGTGGTGTCCTTCGACACGGTGCTGGAACTGACCAGTTCGGAGTACAAGATCCGCGGAGACACAGATGGCCAGAGATGATCTCCTCCTGTACTACGAACGGGAGTTGACATGGCTGCGCCAGATGGGCGCGGAGTTTGCGCAGAAGTATCCAAAAGTCGCTTCGCGGCTCCTGCTGGAATCCGATAAGTGCGAGGACCCGCATGTAGAACGCCTGCTCGAAGCCTTCGCCTTTCTCTCCGCGCGCGTTCATCTCAAGATCGACGACGAGTTCCCCGAGATCAGCGAATCGCTGTTGAGCGTGGTCTACCCCAGCTACATCCGGCCGATCCCGTCGATGTCGATCGTCGAGTTTCAGGTCGACGTCGATCAGGGTAAGCTGACCACGGGCATGAACATCGAGCGCGGCACGCTCATGTACTCGCGTCCGGTCGGCGGGGTACCGTGCAAGTTCCGGACGTGCTACGACACCACGATCTGGCCGGCCGACGTAGTGGCGGCCGAATGGAAAACGCCGGACCGGCTGCGGCCCCCCATCGCCGCGAGCGACGCCGTCGCCTCGATTCGGCTGGAACTGAAATGCGGCCCCGACCTGGTGTTTCCGGCCATCGGGATGGACCACTTGCAGTTCTATCTCGCCGGCGACGGCGCCATCACGTACAAGATTTACGAGTTGCTGTGCAGCCGCCTACGGCGAATCCTCATTCGCGATCCCACGCCGAACACGCGCGTTCCTCCGGTGACGCTGCCGCCTACCGCGCTGCGCCCGATGGGCTTCGAAGAGAACGAATCGATGCTGCCGCACAACCGGCGTTCCTTCGTGGGGTACGCGCTGCTACAGGAGTATTTCGCGTTTCCCGAGAAGTATCTCTTCTTCCGCTTGTCGGGCCTAAAGGATGTTTGGCCGGCCGGCTTCCAGCAGAAGGCGGAGATTATCTTCCTGTTCGGCCGCTTCGAAGGCGAGGAGCGCCGCGAACTGTTGGAGAGCGGAATTACCGCGCGCACCTTCCGGACGGCCTGTACGCCGGTCATCAATCTCTTCCAGCAGCCGGCCGAGCCGGTTCTGATGAACCAGAAGCGCTACGAGTACCCGGTCGTGCCCGACGTGCGACGCCCCGGGGCCATGGAGATTTACTCGATCGACGAGGTGAGCGGCGTCAACGTTCAGTCGCAAGAGGTCATCGAGTTCCAACCGTTCTACTCATTCCATCGCGGCGTCTCCCAGCGCGAGAAGGCATTTTGGCTGTCGGCCCGGCGGCCGTCGAACCGGCCCGGCGACTTGGGGTCGGATATGTACATCTCACTGCTGGACCTGTCGATGCGGCCGATATTTCCGGATAGCGACACGCTGGTGATTAAGGCGACCTGCACCAACCGCAACCTGCCGGCGCGGCTGCCGTTCGGAAACCAGGACGGGGACTTCGACTTGGAGAACAACGGTCCCATCGAGCGGATTGTCGCGATTGCCAAACCCACCGAGCCGTTGCGCGCGCCGATGGGCAAAGGC
The DNA here is from genome assembly GCA_964413655.1 of uncultured Solibacteraceae bacterium. Classification (GTDB taxonomy): domain Bacteria; phylum Acidobacteriota; class Terriglobia; order Bryobacterales; family Bryobacteraceae; genus CAYPUQ01. Next base: position 21,157 of record CAYPUQ010000016.1, read on the forward strand.
GTACACTGGCGGCTGATCTCTCACCTGTCGCTGAACTACCTGTCGCTGGTCGGCGAAGGCAGGGAGGCGCTTCAGGAGATTCTGAAGCTCTACAACTTCACCGAGTCGATGCACACCGCGAAGACGATCGAAGGTATAGTTCGCGTGCAGAGCCAGCCGCATTTTGCGCGTCTGGTATCGGACCATGGAATCACGTTCGCGCGGGGTACCCGCGTGGAGGTCGAATTGGACGAAACGCAATTCGTGGGGGCCGGCGTGTACCTGTTCGCCAGCGTGCTGGAGCGCTTTCTCGGCCACTATGTCAGCCTGAACAGCTTCAGCCAACTGCGCGCCCTCACCCGGCAAAGAAAGGAGCCATTGCAGGAATGGCCACCGCGAGCGGGACGACAGATTCTGCTGTAATCTGGCTGGCGGTGGAGGACGAACTCCGCCGGAACCCGTGGGAGTACCGTTTCTTTCAGGCCGTCTGGCTGCTGGAGCGGATCACCGGACGGATGCCGGTCGGTGAGTTCGCTCATCCGTCGCGGGAGGCGGTGCGCTTCAGCGCCCATCAGTCGCTGCCGTTTCCGGCCAGTCAAATCCAAGGCTTGAAGTGGGAAGACGGGCAGGCGCCCGTGATGACCGTGAACTTCATGGGCCTGACCGGGCCGTCGGGCGTCCTGCCGCTCCGGTTCACCGAGTTCGTCATCGACCGGCTGCGGAACAAGGACCGCGGGCTGGCGGCATTCTTCGACATTTTCAACCACCGGATGATCTCCTTCTTCTACCGGGCGTGGGAGAAGTACCGGTTTCCGCTCGATTACCAGCGCCGCCAGGCCGATATTTTCACGCGGCAGTTGAATGCGCTGGTGGGCATCGGGACGCCGCATCTCGAAAACCGGCAGGAGGTCGCCGACGATTCGCTACGGTACTACGCGGGGCTGCTGGCGTTGAAGCCGCGTTCGGCCGCGGCGCTCCGTGATATCCTCATGGATTATTTCGGCGTCGACGCGGACGTGGAGCAGTTTATCGGATCGTGGCGCCCGCTGGAGGGTGCGGATCAGTGCTGCTTCGACGAGGGCGTCTCCATGTCGGAGCAACTCGGGTTCGGAACGGTGGTCGGCGACGCGATCTGGGACCAGACGGCCCGGATTCGCGTTCGCGTGGGGCCGTTGTCGCGGCAGCGGTACGAAAGTTTCTTGCCAGGGGGCGAAGCCTACCGGCCGCTGGAAGCGCTGCTCCGTTTCTTTGTAAACGACGCATTAGATTTTGAGGTACAGCTTGTCCTGCGCCGCCAGGATGTGCCGTCCTGTTCCTTGGGTGAGTCCGAGGAGGAGGGGGCGCCGCGGCTAGGTTGGGTCACCTGGATGAAGTCGGTTCCACAGTTCCCACGCGACCCGGCCGACACAATATTGACCTTTTCCACGAGGGGATGAATAAATGAGCGTCAACATGAAAGCCTTGATCGGGAAGCTGAACGATGCGACCCGAAACGCGCTCGACGCGGCTGCCGGGCTGTGCCTGTCCCGCACCCACTACGACGTCGAGATCGAGCACTTCCTGATGAAGCTGCTCGATTCGCAGGAAAACGATTTCGCGGCCATCGCCAAGTCGTTTGAGATCGACAAATCGCGCCTGGCGGCGGAACTGACTCGCAGCCTGGACAAGATCAAGACTGGCAACGCCCGCAATCCGGTGCTGAGCCCGTACATCTGGAAGATGTTGACCGAGGCATGGACGATCGGCTCGATCGACTACAACGCGGCGCAGATCCGGACGGGGTTCGCCGTTCTGGCGCTGGTGAGCAACGACGAGCTGGCGCGGATGGTGCGCGAAGTCAGCCGGGAGATGCACAAGATCAACCCCGAGGCATTGCGCAAGGATTTCGCAGCCATCGTCGAACACTCGGCGGAAGAAATGATGACTGCGGCTGCCGCGTCCGCGGCGGACGCAAGTCCCGGCGATGGGCCGAGGCAGGCCCGGCCGGGCAGCAAGACGCCCTTCCTCGACCAGTACACAGACGACCTGACGGCCCGCGCCAAGTCCGGCAAGATCGATCCCGTGCTGGCGCGCGACTTTGAGATCCGCCAGGTGGTGGACATTCTCACGCGGCGGCGTCAGAACAACCCAATTCTCGTTGGCGAAGCAGGTGTCGGAAAGACGGCGGTTGCGGAGGGTTTCGCGATCCGGATCGCGCAAGGCGATGTGCCGCCGCCGCTGCGCAACGTTTCGTTCCGCTCGCTGGACCTTGCCCTGCTGCAAGCCGGCGCAGGGGTGAAGGGCGAATTCGAGAACCGCCTGAAGGGGCTGATCAACGAAGCGAAGTCGTCGCCCACTCCGGTGATTCTGTTCATCGATGAAGCGCACACCATGATCGGGGCCGGCGGGCAGGCCGGGCAGGGCGATGCCGCCAACCTGTTAAAGCCGGCGCTGGCGCGGGGCGAGTTGCGCACCATCGCCGCCACGACTTGGTCCGAGTATAAGAAGTACTTCGAGAAGGACGCCGCGCTGGCCCGCCGCTTCCAACTCGTCAAGGTGGAGGAGCCGACCGAAGGCGCTTGCCAGCAGATGCTGCGCGGCGTGGTGGCCACTCTCGAAAAGCATCACAAGGTGCGCATTCTCGACGAAGGGGTGTATTCCGCCGTAAGGCTGTCGCACCGATACCTGCCGGACCGCCAGCTCCCGGACAAGGCCGTCAGCGTGATGGACACGGCGTGCGCGCGGCTGGCGCTCGGCCAAAACACGATTCCACCGTCGATCGAGAATGCCCAACGGACGCTCGACGATCTGGAAATCCAGCGCCGTGTGCTCGAGCGCGAGGCGCAGGTCGGCACCGATCATGCGGAGCGGTTGACGGCGCTCGCGGCAAACCGGGAGTCGACCCAGGCCGCACTGGATGCCTTGAACGAGCGCTGGCAGAAGGAAAGCGAACTCGTTTCGAAGATCCGCGACATCCGGTCGCGGCTGGAGGCGATGGTGGACGGCAATCCCGCGCCGGTGGCCGATCCCGCGCCGGCGGCGGCTAATCCGGGGCCCGAGGCTGCGGCGACGGAGGCGGCGAAATCTGCCGATCCGCCCGATCCAGAGGCGCTGCGCACCGAGCTGAAGAAGCTGGAAGACGAGTTGACCACCCTTCAGGGCGAGGACCCGCTGGTTCGCGTTTGCGTCGACTCCCACATCGTGGGCGAGGTGATTTCGGGCTGGACCGGAATTCCAATCGGCAAGATGCTGAAGGACGAGATTCAGACGGTCCTCGAACTCGAAAAGCATCTCGGACGCCGCGTCATCGGCCAGGATCATGCGCTGGAGCAGATCAGCCAACGTATCCGAACCAGTAAAGCGAGTCTCGAAGATCCGAGCAAGCCGATCGGCGTGTTCCTGCTGGTCGGGCCGAGCGGCGTCGGCAAGACCGAAACGGCATTGACACTGGCGGATCAACTCTATGGCGGTGAGGGCAACCTCATCACGATCAATATGTCGGAGTTCCAGGAGGCCCACACGGTTTCGACGTTGAAGGGATCGCCTCCCGGCTACGTCGGCTACGGTGAAGGCGGCGTGTTGACCGAAGCGGTGCGGCGGCGTCCGTACTCGGTGGTGCTGTTCGACGAGGTGGAGAAAGCGCACCCCGACGTGCTCGAACTGTTCTTCCAGGTCTTCGACAAGGGCATGATGGAGGACGGTGAGGGCCGGCAGATCGACTTCAAGAACACTATCATCATTCTGACGTCGAATGCCGGTACCGACACCCTGATGAAGCTGACGCTCGATCCGGAAACCATGCCCGGGCCGAAGGGCTTGGTGGACGCGCTCAAGCCGGAATTGGACAAAATCTTCAAACCGGCCTTCCTCGGACGGCTGGTGATCATTCCCTACTTCCCGCTCCGCGACGAGTCGTTGAAGCTGATCGTGCGGCTGAAGCTCGGCAAGATCCAGCGCCGCTTGCAGGAAACCCACAAGATGCAGTTGACGCACGATCCCGATTTGATCGAGGAAGTGGCAAAGCGTTGCACGGAGGTGGAGAGCGGCGCGCGCAATGTAGACAACATATTGACCAACACGCTGCTGCCGGACGTTTCACGGCAGATTTTGACGCGGATCGCCGAGGGGCAGAAGCTTGATAACATCCACGTGAAGGTCGGCGAGAACGGCGAGTTCGCCTACTCGTAGGGCGAAGCGCCGGCATCGGAGTAAAGGAGGAGAGCGGAAATGGCGCAATTCAGCCAAGCCGAGCGCCTGATTCGTCTCGACACGACCGCGGGCACGGACGTTCTGTTGCTGGAGAGTTTCTCCGGCACGGAGTATGTTTCGCAGCCGTTCGAGATTGAGATCCAGACGTTAACGATCAACCGGTCGTTTAAGCCGGAGAGCCTGCTCGGTCAGCCGGGACTCGTCACTATTGAGCTGCCGGAAGCGGGCAAGAGGTACATTCACGGCCGCTTTCGCAGCGTCGTGCAAATGGAACAGGCCAACGACGGCTTCATCCGCTACCGCTGCTATCTCGTGCCGTGGATCTGGTTCCTGTCGCTCACCACCGACTGCCGGATCTTTCAGGGCAAGACCGTTCCCGAGATTATCCAGCAAGTATTCAACGACGCCGGCTACACCGATTTCGAGCCGCGGCTGCAGGGTTCTTATCCCAAGCGGGACTATTGCGTGCAGTACCGCGAGAGCGACCTCAACTTCGTGTCGCGGCTGATGGAGCAGGAGGGCATCTTCTACTTCTTCGAGCACACCGACTCCAAGCACACGCTGGTGTTCGCCGATAACGCGAGCGCCGTTCAGCCTTGTCCCGTTCAGGATAAGGTGCGCTGCGCGTCGTCGATTCCGCGGCTGTGGTCGGGCGAGCGCGAGCAGGACGTGATTACGGCCACCGCCTACCGGCGGCAGGTCCACACGACCAAAGTGTCGCGGCGCGACTACAATTTCGAACTGCCAACTAACAACCTGAATGGAGAAGTGGGCGACAAGATCCCGAAGGGCGGGGAGGCCTACGACTATCCGGGACTGTACGGCAACCTGGCTGAAGCGGACCGCTATACGAAGATCCGGCTGGAGGAAGAAGAGGTCAAGGAATTCGAGATCCATGGTGCGAGCAGTTGCCGGTCATTGATTCCGGGCTATCGCTTCACGATGGAGGAGCATTTCAACGACGATCTGAACGACGTCTATACGGTGGTGTCGCTGACCCACCGGGCCGGCACGCAGGACTATCACACGGGCAAGCACGGCGACCTCGAGTACCGCAACACGTTCGTGGCCGTGCCGCACTCGGTGCCGTACCGGCCGCCGCGGCGCGCTCAGAAGCCGGTGGTCCACGGAGAGCAGACGGCGGTGGTTGTCGGAAAGGCGGGCGAGGAAATCTGGGTCGACAAGTATGGCCGGGTGAAGGTTCAATTCTTCTGGGACCGCGAGGGCAAGAAGGACGAGAACAGCTCGTTCTGGGTCCGTGTCGCCTCCGGTTTGGCGGGAATGAACTGGGGCTCAATCATGATCCCGCGCATCGGTCAGGAGGTGGTCGTTTCGTTCCTCGAAGGCGACCCGGACCGGCCGCTCGTCACGAACCGTGTCTATAACGCCGACCTGATGCCGCCGTACAAGCTGCCGGCCGAGCAGACGAAGAGCACGCTGAAGTCGCGCAGTTCAAAGGGCGGCTCGGCTTCGAATTTCAACGAGATCCGGTTCGAAGATAAGAAGGGCTCCGAGCAGGTGTTTATCCATGCCGAGAAGGACATGGATGTTTGGGTCAAGAACGACCGCCGCGAGCATGTCGGCGGGCATCTTCACTACTTTGTGAAGAAGAACAAGAAGGAAAAGGTCGAGGGCGACGTTCACACCGAGGTCAAGGGCGAGACGCGGACCAAAGTGACGGGTGGAGTCGGGTTCGAGACCAGCCAGGGGATCGAGTTCAAGACCGGGTCGAAGTTCAATGTCGAAGCCGGCCAGGAGATTCACCTGAAGTCCGGTCTTACGTTGACAATAGAGACCGGCACGAACCTGACGTTAAAGGTCGGGGGCAACTTCATCAATATCAGCCCGGCCGGCGTGGCTATCCAGGGAACCATGGTTCTCATCAATAGCGGTGGCGCGGCGGGCTCCGGTTCGGGTTCCAGTCCTCAGGCGCCGGAAGCGCCCGACGATGCGGACGACGGGTCCGGCTACGAGACCGGCGGCGTCAAGGGCGACGAAGGAGCTAAAGGGTCGCTGGCTTCGTGGGGCGGCGGGTAAGGCGGAGCATGAACCGGGGGTGAGCGGGCAGCCCAACCCGGAAGTGGCGGTTTCGTTCGGTTTGCCGGAGGCCGCCGGTACGGTGCTGCAAGACTTCGTGCCGCTTGCCGAGTCGCTGGAGTGGATCACCGGACAGCGCGTCTGGAATCTACTCGGCGCCCGCGCCTTCTTCCGCGGCGAAGTTCCGTTCCGTGTCACGTCCTGCGGTCCGCTACCGCGAGCCGCGGCGCTGACCCTGTTCCGGACGCTCGATCGGCTGGACACGGCGGGCGAGGTGCCCGAGACCGTCAACGTCTTGGAAATCGGCGTCGGGTTGGGCCTGTTTGCCCGGGCCTTCCTCGACCAGTTTCAGGAATTGTGCCATCGGTTCGCGAAGGATTACTACGACCGGCTCTGTTACGTGGCCGCCGACGAGTCGGTCCGGATTCTCGAGGACTTGATGCGGTTCGGAACGCTGGCTGCGTACCAGGGCTGCGTCGAATTTCAGACGGCCCACGCGCTGGCGCCGGGATTCGCGCTGAACGAAGACGATCCCAGCCGTCCCCGGCGCTTTCATGCCATTTTCCTCAATTACCTGCTCGACAGTCTGCCGGCCGATGTGATTCGCCGTGAAAACGGCCAGTTGGAACGTCTGCACTTTCAGACCACGCTCCGTCCGGACGCGGACCTGACGGCGCTTACTCCGCTGCGCGTGGAGGAGGTGTTGCGTATACTAAGCGACCCCGAACCGGAGGATGCGGATATTCTGCTTCAGATTCGGGATTATCTTCGCACCCGGTGTGCGTTCTTCCCGGTGGAGGAATCGGACATACCGTTCGCCGAATGGGCGCATCCGTTCGGCGATCCGGTTGGTGGCGAGTTTGTCCACGGCCATGGCGCGCTCCAGGCGCTGGAGACCAGCGCCGGATTACTGGTGGCCTGCGGTTTCGTTCTCATGGCCGATTACATGCCGCACCCCCTACCGGCCAGTCCGCGGATTCTGCCGGACCGGTCCGGCATCTGCTCGTCGCTCGGCGTCAACTTCCGGCAACTGGCAGCGCGGTTTGCCGGCGATCCGGGACTGCGCTGGATTGAGCCGGACGGCGACAGCCGGACCATCGCGTGGCGGATGTTAGCGCGGACGCCATTGGAAGAGACGGTCCGGACATTTCAGACCGAGCTAGGGGCGCGGCGCGTGCATGCGCTGTGGCATCCGGTTGTTTTGGCGCGCCGGTTCGCGGAAGAGGGCCGGATCGACGCGTCAGGCCAGTGGTTCCGCGCCGCGGCCGGGCAACTGCCCGGCGACTGGTCGATTCTTTGGGAGTATACCCGGCTGCTCCTGTTCCGCGAGAAGGACTACGCGGCGGCGTTCGCCGCGGTGTCCGAGGCCCTGCGCCACAACCCGATCTATCCGCCGCTTTGGACGCTGTGCGGGGACGCGCTGTTCTATCTGAACCGGCTGGACGAAGCGGAGACGGCGTATCGCCGCGCGATGGATCTCGAGCCGGACGACGCGCGGCCTTATTACTGCCTCAGTTTTATCCACGCCCGCCATGGGCGCCACGAAGAGGCCCTCAACTGTTTATGCGATGCGCTGCGTTTGGACCGGGAAGGGAAACTCCGCAAGGAGATCCTGGAGCAGCAGAACGGTGTGCTCGAACAGATGGACCGGCGAGAGGCACAGCGGCGGCGGGCGGTGGCGGAGCGATTCGTTTGAGGGGCGATGGCGGAGGGCAGCGCAGCGGCCTTGTGCTGGTGTGGGTAGTGGCCACCAGCAATCTGGCAACGCGGCCGTGTCTCCAAGAGAGCGATGCCCGCCGGCGCGTGAGCGGAGATTGTTACCGCTGGTGGGCGTCTTCCAGGTAGGTGTAGCCGTAGAGGCCGTCTTCGTAGAAGCGCAAGAGGCGGCCGGATTCTTCGTAGCCGATGCGGCCTTCGCGGACGGCCGTTTCCACGTCGCGGCGGAATTGCTCGAGGAGCGTGCGGGCATTGAACTGCACGTAGTCCAGGACTTCCTGGACGGTGTCGCCGCGGATGACGGCGTCGAGCATGATCTCGCCGTTGCTGTCGAGGTTGACGTGCACCGCGTTGGTGTCGCCGAAGAGGTTGTGGAGATCGCCGAGGATCTCCTGATAGGCGCCGACAAGAAACGTCGCCAGGTAGTAGGGCTCGCCGGTGAACGGATGAAGCGGCAGTACGCGCTTCACGTCGCGACGGTCGATGAATTGGTCCACCTTGCCATCGGAGTCGCAAGAGATGTCGCCGAGAATGCTATGGCGGGAAGGCGGCTCGTTCAACCGGTGAATCGGCATGATGGGGAATAGCTGTTTCACCGCCCAACTGTCCGGCATGCTCTGGAAGAGCGAGAAATTGCAGAAGTAGGTATCGGAGAGGAGAGCGTCCAGGTTCTCCAGTTCCTCAGGCACGTCCTCGAGATCCTTGACCATCCGTTGAATCCGGCGGCAGATGGCCCAGTACAAGTTCTCGGCGTGGCTGCGCTGCGTGAGGGGCAGATACCCGAGGCTGAAGAGATTCAGCGCCTGGTCGAGCGCCTGTTGCGCGTCGTGGTAGCTCTCGAGGATATTCTTGCCGCTGAGCCGTTCGAGAGTCTCCTTCAGGTCGATGAGCGGCTGCTCGGCGTCGGCGGGCAGATCGCCGTTGACGTTCTCTTCGCCGTAGCCGCTGACGCCCAGAACGTTGAACACGAGGACGCTGTGATAGGCCGTGACCGCGCGGCCGCTCTCGGTGATGATCATCGGGTGCGGCACTTCGGCCTCGTCGCAGACGTTCTGGATGTGGTAGACGACGTCGTTGGCGTACTCCTCGAGCGTGTAGTTGACGCTCGACTCGAAGTCGGTTTGGGAACCGTCGTAGTCGATGCCCAGCCCGCCGCCGACATCGAGCATCTCCAGGCCTGCACCGGACCGCTTCAGCTCGGCGTAAATCCGCGCGGCCTCGGTGACGGCAGCCTTGATCTGGCGGATATTGGTGATCTGGCTGCCGAGGTGGAAATGAAGGAGCTGAAGCGAGTCCTCCATCCCGCGGGACTTCAGCACTTCCAGGACGCGCAGTCCCTCGCTGACTGTCAAACCGAACTTCGAACGGTAGCCGCCGGACGATTTCCAGCGGCCGGAGCCGCGGCTGGCGAGCTTCAAGCGGATGCCGATCACCGGACGGACACCGACCTTCTCGCTGTGCTTCAGGATGAGTTCGAGTTCGGTGAACTTCTCGACGACCGGGATGATGTTGCGGCCGACCTTCTTGGCCAGCATGACCATCTCGATATACTCGTCGTCCTTGAAGCCGTTGCACATGATCGGCGTGCTATTGTCGGCGACGGCGAGCACGGCGAGGAGCTCGGGTTTGGAACCGGCCTCAAGACCGAAACCGAATTCCTTGCCGTAGCGGATGACTTCCTCGACGACCTGACGCTGCTGATTCACCTTGATGGGGTAAACCAGCGCGTACCGGCCCTGGTAGTTATGGTCGCGGATCGCGGTGTTGAACGCCTGGTGGAGTTCGCCGAGGCGGTGTTGCAGGATCTGGCCGAAGCGGATGAGCAGCGGCGGCGAGATTCCTCGGAGCACAAGGGTGTCCACCAGTTGTTTGAGGTCGATGCTCCGCCTGCGGTCCTTACTGGGGTGCACCCAGACGTGACCGTTCGCGCCGACGGAGAAATAGCCTTTGCCCCAACGCTCGACATCGTACATCTCGGTGGCATCGGTGACGCTCCATCGCTCGGCCGGCTCCCAGGCCTTAACGTCCGCAGTCTTAACGCTCAACGTACCTCCAAGCAGCGGAACAAAAGCCGCCGCAAACTTCTAGTGTGAAGCCAAACACCGGAAGGGGGCAAGTGTCATTTCGGTTAGTTTGATTGGGGCTGCGAGTTCCTCCGGCTCAGAGTTGGCGGTTGGGGTCGAGAACCTGTTCGAGCGTTGGATTGCCGGAGCCGATCTCGTCACCGGTGGCGGCTAGCAAGTCGTTAGCAGGGTTCGGGCTAGCCTGGATTTGGCTTCGTTTTGTTAAGTCGCTTTCGGGGGCCGGGACCGGGACCTGTCTGGCGGCGGCTTCGGCTTCCTGGGCGGCGAGTTCGGCTTCCATGTCGCGGCGGCGCTGGATCTCGGCCTGGGCCTTTTCCCAGGTGCGCTGCCACATCCGGCGGTAGGACATCAGCCGCTTGTGGCGCTTCTCGATGGCCGGGTCGGGGTTGCGGAGGGGGTCGAAGCCAGTGGTTTGGAACAAATGGACTTCGGCCAGATCGACACGGCGCATATTCCAACGGCCGGTGAGGATGTCCTCGAAGAACATCCATTCAGTTTCGGTGCGGGGCTTGCGTGCCGCCCGGCTCGTCGCGGCACGACACCGCTCGCCGCACAACCTTCTCTCAGTCGCCCGCTCGCGCGAAGGTGCTGAGCTTGAGGCTTTTCTGAAAGCTCGCCGCCAGCGCCCGCTGACCCTCGAACGTGAGTTTGCCGGCTCGCGTCGCCGTGTCCATCGACTGCCGCCCCATCCAGACCTCGACCATCGTTTTCAGGTCGGCCGATATGCGCAGGTTCACCTCGTATCCTGGGTCCTTCAGGCAAAGGTCCACCTCGCCCGCGTCGACGACAAGCCACCACCGCCGGAGCGCTTGTTCGGCGCCGTGAAGGTTGAACTCGACGACCGTGCGCGCCTCTCCAGGCAACTGCTGAACGTCGATGTTGCGCCGAACGTCCCACATGAGGAGGCTTGGGTCGTAGTCCTCCCGCGTCAGGCGGCTGCGCGTCCAGCGGGCGCCCCAAAAGCCCAGAGCTTCAATGATGGGCCGTAGTTCCATGCCCGCTTCGGACAGGTGATACTCCGCGTTCTTGCCCTCGCCCGCATGACGCTCGACGATGCCGGCGGACTCGAGTTCCTTCAGCCGCTGAGAGAGCAGCGCCGAGGACATCAGCGGCACCCCCCGCCGCAACTCGTTGAACCGCCGGCTGCCGGCAATCAGTTCGCGCAGTACCAAGGGCGTCCACCGTTCCGCGACGATCTCGGCGGCCTTTGCGACTGGGCAGAATTGCCCGTATCCCTTGCGCGCTGCCATGCTCCACCTATTCTACCGGCGCTTCAGATTTTGAACTATCCGGCTGGATCGTGATCGAGCATACTGGGATTGAACACTCGAGAAGGAGGCTTGAAATGCTGACCGGTTCCGCCCTTGATTGGCCGCAAACCCTGGCCGAACTCGGCCCGGTATTCGCCGAACGGGCCGCCGCCTACGACGAGTCCGACGGTTTCATCGCCGAAAACTACGCCGAGATGCGCGAGGCGAGGCTCTTCTCAGCGCTGGTCCCGGAACCACTCGGCGGCGGTGGTCTTTCGTATAGCGAGGTTTGCACCCTGGTCCGCGGTCTTGGCCGCTCCTGCGGTTCGACGGCGCTGACGTTCTCGATGCACCAGCATCTGGTCGCCGCGGCGCTATGGAACTACCGCCACGGCAAACCTGGCGAAAAGCTGCTGCGTGCCGTAGCCGGCGGCGAGAAGGTACTCGTCAGTACCGGCGCCACCGATTGGCTGAACTCCAACGGCACTCTCGTGCCGTGCGAAGGCGGCTATCGGTTCACCGCCAAAAAGGCATTCGCCAGCGGCTGCCTCGCCGGTGACTTGCTGATCACGAGCGGTCAGTACGACGACCCCGTCGTGGGCCGTCAGGTTCTGCATTTCCCTGTCTCGATGGCCGCCGAGGGGGTCCGCATCGACCGCGTCTGGCAAACGATGGGGATGCGCGGCACCGGGTCGCATACGGTCGTTCTCGAAAACGTCTTCGTCCCCGAGCAGGCGGTTGCGCTGCGGCGGCGTGGCGGCGAGTATCATCCGGTTTGGAATGTGATTCTTACTGTCGCATTGCCGCTGATCTGCGCGGCCTACGTCGGCGTGGCCGAGGCCGCCGCCGAAAAAGCTCGGACCAGCGCGGCACGCCGAGGCGACGAGGGAGTGGTTCCGCTCCTGATCGGCGAGATGGAAAATGAGTTGACAACCGCCCAGATCGCGCTCGACAGTATGATCGCAAACGTCAACGATCTGGATGTCGAGCCTGGCATCGAACACGCCAACCGTTCTCTGATCCACAAGACGATCGTGGCGGAAGCCGTTAAACGAACTGCCGACAAGGCGCTTGAGGCGACCGGCGGCAGCGGCTATTTTCGTTCTTCGGGGCTCGAACGAATCGTCCGCGACGCTCAAGCCGCCCAGTTCCACCCGATGCACGCAAAGAAGCAGCACCTCTTCACCGGGAGCCTCGCCATGGGCCTGGACCCATTGGGAAGTTGAAGGGTACGGGAGGCACACCGTCCGCGTGCGCCCGCCGCTACATTTCCTTCCACGACAGTTCGGCGTCCGAGCGGCGGACGTAGTTGGCGTCCAGCGCGGCCGGGTCCACCGAACGCCCGGCAACGAACCGCTCGCTCGCAATCCGGGCGACGGTGGCCGCCAGCGTGCGCGGCGTCTGCGTCCGCGGCATC
>CAYPUQ010000017.1:0-16456 GCA_964413655.1 uncultured Solibacteraceae bacterium
GTTTGCGCGCGTTCTGGGAGACGATTTCCTTGCCCTCCGCAGTGCGGGGTCCGGTGGCGTGATCGGGGCGCACGTCGGCGCGGCGACCGCAGGAGAGGCGGGTGCTGGACGCAACCCGGCTCACGACTAAAGGATAAGAGGGTGTGAAAAGCTGTTTATTGTAAATTATTAGATAATAAAGGGAAAGTTTGTTGTGAGCGGTTTTGGCCGATTTAGCGGCGTAAGTCTCCGGTTCAGAAACAACTTCTAGGCCCGAGCCCATGACCGCGCCAGTGCGGGTATCATGAATCCGGATGAGCAAACCAAACCGCAGGGAGGCGTTGGGCGCGATGGCGCTGGCGTTGCAGGGAGGCGAGGAAGCTCTCCGGAAGATGCTCGAGCCTCCGGCCGGCAAGGCTCAGGCGGTCATCGATACCGACACCTACAACGAGATCGACGATCAATACGCCGTCGCCTACGGCATTCTGTCGCCGGACAAGATGGACGTGGAAGCGATCTACGCCGCGCCGTTCCTGAATAGCCGCTCCAAGAGCGCGGGCGACGGCATGGAGAAGAGCTATGACGAGATTCTGCGGATTCTAAAGTTTCTCGGGCGGCAGGCCAACGGGTTCGCGTTCCGTGGTTCGGAGCGGTTCTTCGAGCGCACCGGGAACCCGGTGGAAAGCGCTTCGGCGCGCGATCTGATCGAGAAGGCGCTAAAGCCGCGGCAGGCGCCGCTCTATGTGCTCACGATCGGAGCCCCGACCAATGTGTCGTCGGCAATACTGATGGAGCCGCGGATCAAAGAGAAAATCGTCGTCGTTTGGCTCGGCGGCACAACCCACGAGTGGCCGTCGGCGCGGGAGTTCAACCTCCAGCAGGACATCCATGCCTCGCGCGTGTTGTTCGACAGCGGCGTGCCGCTCGTCCAGATCCCGACGAAGAACGTGAGCGAGCATCTGAGAACGACCGTGCCGGAGATGGAGCGCTGGGTGAAGGGGCGGTCGAAACTCGGCGACTATCTGTTCGACCAGTTCGTGGACTACTACCGGAACGCGACCAAGGAGCGGCCGCAGCCCTACCCGTGGTCAAAGGTGATCTGGGACATCTCGGCCGTAGCGTGGATCGTGGACCAGCGGTGGATCCCATCGGCCATCGTGCCGAGCCCGGTCCTGACGGACGACTTCCGGTGGGAGAAGCGGGCGGGCCGCCATTCGATCCGGGTGGCGACGAACGCGAACCGTGACGCCGTATTCTACGATCTGTTTGAGAAACTCGCGCGTGTGGGATAGCGGCTGCGCAGCCGCGCGAGCCGACGCCATTTACAGCAGTTCCAGCCGGAAGTTCAGATCCGCGGCCGGCGCCGAATGCGTGATGGCGCCACACGAGACGAAGTCGGCGCCCGCTTCTGCATAAGCGCGGACTGTCTCCAGCGTCACCCCGCCCGAAACCTCGACGCTCGCCCGTCCGCCAACGAACCGGATCCACTCCGCCGCCTCGTCCGGTGTGAGGTTGTCGATCAGCAACCGGGTGGCGCCGCAGGCAAGCGCCTCGTCGAGTTCGGCGCGCGTCCGTACCTCGATCTCTACCGGCAAGGTGCTGCTTCGGGCCGCTTCTAGCGCCGCACCCACGCCGCCAGCCGCCGCGATGTGGTTGTTCTTGATCAGCACCCCGTCGTACAGACCCATGCGGTGATTGGTGACGCCGCCGGCCGCCGCTGCCATCTTTTCCAAATGCCGCCAACCCGGTGTGGTCTTGCGGGTGTCGAGCACACGGCATTTCGTGCCGGCGACGGCGTCAGCGAAGCGGCGCGCGAGGGTCGCGACGCCGCACAGTCGCTGAAGGAAATTCAGCGCGGTGCGCTCGCAAGTTAACAGCGTGCGCGCGGAGCCCTCGACCTCGGCCACCGGCTCTCCGCTTCCCGCCGAGTCGCCGCTGTGCTTGAGCAACTCGATCCTGTCCACGCCGCCCTGGAATTCATAGATGAGCGGCAGAAGTTCGATGCCGGCCACGGCGAGATCCTGCCGCGCGTGGAAGCGCCCGCGCGCGCGCCGCCCGGCCGGCACGCACAGTTCAGTAGTCACGTCGCCGCCGCCCACATCTTCCCGCAACGCGCTCTCAACGAGGGCACCAATCTCCGGATGGCCGACCGCGAAGTTCAGCGCTTCTTCTCCTTGTTCCACAACTCGCGCGAGAGCGCCCGCCCGCAGAAGGGACAATAGTTCATGCCCACGTAGGAAGGCCGTTCGGCGCCGAAGACGAAAAAATACTCCGTGTCGATCTCGCTCAGAATCCGGCCATTCGTGAGCGAGTGGATCGGGGCGTTGCGGATGAAATCGCGATCTGACAACTCCCGTAGTTGTTCGCAACAAAACATTTTCCTGTTATTGTACGTCTACCCTTATATGCGGCGATTTTCGACCGCTCCTTCCGCGCGGAAAGGCGGTACTAGGCCCTGTGCTATCGTAGAGGCAGCAATGGGGGCATGGCGATGAGATTGCCCAACGCGCTACGTGTGGTTTTCGTGGGTCTCTTGCTGTGCGCGCTGCTCTTCGCCCAGCGGCGCAGCATCCGCGAGTTCCTCGAAGAAGAGGACAATCCCGCTGCAATTCCCGCCGACGCTCACGAGAAAACCGAGTTCGTCTTCGCCCGTCTCCGCTACCCGATGATGCGCAACGGCTATTATGGCCGGGCCGGCGGAAGCTGGGCCACCGATTTCCCAAAAGCCGATCGCCAGTTTGTTCAAGGTGTGCGGCGGCTGACGCGGATCCATACGCGGTCGATGGAACACGTTGTGGACCTCGACGGCGACGGCATCTTCGACTACCCCTGGATCTATGCCACAGAAGTCGGCCGTTGGCACCTCAGCGACAGCCAGATCAACAAGCTCCGCGAGTACTTGCTCAAGGGCGGCTTCATGATGACCGACGATTTTCACGGCTCGTTCGAGTGGGACGTGTTCGTGTACAGCATGCAGAAAGTGTTCCCGGAACGCCCGATCGTCGATATCGACGACAAAGACCCGATTTTTCATGTCCTCTACGATCTGGAGGACCGTATGCAGATTCCCGGCATTCAAATGTTTTTTACCGGCAAGATTTATGAGAACGATGGCATAGAACCCCGCTGGCGCGGCATCTATGACGACCAGGGAAGGATCATGGTGGCCATCTGCCACAACATGGATATCGGCGACGCTTGGGAGTGGGCCGACCATCCGCGATATCCGGAAAAGTACGCATCGGCCGCATACCGCGTCGGGGTGAATTACATCATCTACGCGATGACACACTAAGGAAGTTCGAGGCGCCCCGCACGGATGTTTGAGTTTCTGTTTAACTTCTCGCCCTCGGTCTTTTCCAAGGGAACTTTCGTTCTCTTGAGCCGTTGGCCGGTGTGGGCATTGCCGTTGCTGATTCTGGCGGGCGGGGCGCTTCTCGGCTATCTGCTCTGGCGGCGCCGGCAGGCGGTTAGCGAGTCGCTCACCAGACCCCGCCTGGCTGCCATCTGGCTGCTTCAGACCGCGATGCTCGCGCTCGTGCTCACCCTGCTCTGGCAGCCGGCGCTCCTGATTTCCGCGCTTCGCCCGCAGCAGAATATTGTCGCCGTCGTCTTCGACGACTCGCGCAGCATGTCGATTCAGGAGGACGGCGGCACGCGGCGCGACAGCATGCTCGATGGTTTCCGCGGACGCGTACTGGACAACCTGAAGAGCCGGTTTCAAGTGCGCTTGTATCGCATGAGCGACGTCCTGGAGCGGATCGAAAGTCCCGACGCACTGACCGCTGCTGCCACGGCCACCCGGATCGGAGACAGCCTCAAGCAGCTCGCCGCGGAATCGAGCGGCCTGCCCCTGGGCGCTGTGATCCTGGCCACCGACGGCGCCGACAACGCCGGGGGCATCGACCTGGAAACCATCTCCGAACTCCGCAACCGGCGCATTCCGGTGCACACCGTCGCCTTCGGGCGAGAACGGCCGTCGCGTGACGTCGAGGTGCAGGACCTCCAGATACCGGCCCGCGCGCTGGCCGACTCGCGACTTTCCGCCCAAGTCACCCTCAGCCAGTTTGGCTACGCCAACGAGAAAGCGCGCCTTACGCTGCGGGAAGGCGGGAAGATTCTCGCCTCGCGCGAGATTACCCTGGCAGCCGATGGAGTGCAACAGGTGGAGGCGCTTCTGTTCAATGCCGGCGTGGCTGGCGCCAAAACCGTCGATGTGGCCGTCAACATCCTGGCCAACGAGGAGAACCCCAACAACAACCAGGTTTCCCGGCTGTTGAACGTCGATTCCTCGCGCCCGCGCATCCTGTACGTGGAAGGCGAGCCGCGTTGGGAATTCAAGTGGATCCGGCGCGCCGTCGAAGAGGACCGCAACGTCGAACTGGTGACGATGCTGCGGACTTCGCAGAACAAGATCTACCGTCAGGGCATCGCCAACCCGTCGGAACTGGAGGACGGGTTCCCCACGCGGACCGAGGAGATGTTCGCCTACCAGGGGCTGATCATCGGGTCGGTGGAACTGGGTTACTTCACGCCTGCGCAACAGGAACTGATCCGCCAGTTCGTGGACCGGCGCGGCGGCGGTGTGCTGTTTCTCGGCGGGCGCAGTTCGCTGTCGGAAGGCGGCTGGGCGCAAGCTTCGCTGGCCGAGATACTGCCCGTGACACTGTCCACCCGCCCGAACACGTTCCAGCGGGATTCGGCCCAGATCGAACTGACCCAGGCCGGGCAGGAAAGCCTGATCTGCCGCATAGAAGAGGAACCGGCGAAAAATGTCGAGCGATGGAGAAAGCTGCCGCACCTCGCCGACTACCACGACACCGGCACGCCGAAACCGGGCGCGCTGGTGCTGGCTGAATTCACGCCCGGTGGCCGCGGCAAGTTTCCGTTCCTCGTGACGCAAAACTACGGCCGCGGACGGACGGCGGTCCTCGCGACGGGTGGAACCTGGCGCTGGCGTATGCACCAGCCGCTCGAAGACCGGTCGCACGAAATGTTCTGGACGCAACTGCTGCGCTGGCTCGTCAGCGACACCCCTGGCCACGTCGTCTCTTCGACGCCGCGGCAATTGCTGGCCGACGAGGGCCGCGTCCGGCTGACCGCCGAGGTCCGCGATAAGAGCTATCTGCCCTCGCCGGACTACCGCGTCGAAGCGCGCATTCTCGGGCCGGAGGGCGTGGCCGATCTCATCGAGTTGCAGCCCGACCCGCAGACGCCTGGCATCTATAGCGCCGAGTGGAACGCCGAACGGCCCGGCTCGTATGTCACCGAATTTGTCTCGCTCCGCGGCGAAGAGGAGTTGGGGCGCGATGTTCTCGCGTTCCTGCGCCAGAACGGCGTGGCCGAGAACTTCCGCACCTCGATGAACCGGCCGCTGCTCGAACGCCTTTCGACGCAGACCGGCGGACGATTCTGGCTTCCAGGCGAGCTGACGAAGTTGACCGACGAGATCTCGTACTCGGAGGCTGGCATTACCGTCCGCGAGGCGAAGGACCTCTGGAATATGCCCGCGATTTTCCTGCTGCTTCTGCTCCTGCGCGGCGCGGAATGGATTCTGCGGCGGAGATGGGGCGTCGTATGAACTATATGCCGGCTCTCGCCGCGCTGGTCCTGGCCGCGCAGCTTCCCGCCGCGGTTTACTACGTCAATATCGCCGGACTGGGCGGTGAAAAGGAGTACGAGCAGCGGTTCAGCGCGATGGCGCGCGACTTGGACAAGATTCTGAAGGGCAGTGGCGGGGACAATCCCGTGTATACGCTGCACGGCGGCGAGGCGAAGAAGGACCGTATTCGCGCCATATTCGACGAGATCGCCGCCAAGGCCACGGCCGCCGACGCTTTCGTGCTCACCTTGATCGGGCACGGCAGTTTTGACGGCATGGAATACAAGTTCAACATTCCCGGTCCGGATCTCACGGACGTGGAACTGGCGAAGCTCTGCGATCGCATTCCGGCCAAGCGCCAACTCGTGGTGAATACGACGTCGGCCAGTGGCGCTTCCATCGCCGCGTTTCAACGGAGCGGCCGCGCGGTGATTACGGCCACCAAAGCCGGAACCCAGAAGAACGCCACCGTCTTTGCCCGCTATTGGGTGGAAGCCCTGCGCGACGCCGCCGCCGACACAGACAAGAATCAGACCATCTCGGCGCTGGAGGCCTTCAAGTACGCCGACGCGCTCACCGCGAATTTCTACGAAACCCAGAAGCGCCTTGCCACCGAACAGGCGGTGCTTGAGGACACTGGGCGCGGTGAAGGGGTCCGTGTTCCCTCGCCCGAAAACGGACAGGGGTTGCTGGCCGCGCAGTTTCCGCTCCTGCGCATCGGCGACGTGCAGGTGGCAGCGCAGGATCCGGCCAAACGCCAGCTTCTGGCGAAAAAGGAAACAATCGAGCAGGCGATCGACAAGTTGAAGTACGAGAAAGCGGCAATTCCGTACGAACAGTACCGGAAGCAGCTTGCATCGCTGCTGCTGGAACTGGCCCGCGTGCAGGAGGAGTTGGAGAAATGACGCGCCTTTTCACGGCGCTTCTGCTCGCCGTTCCGCTGATCGCGGCCACGCCGCCAACCTGCCACGAACTGCGCAAGCGCGGGCAAAGCCGGGAGGCCACCGAGTGCTACCGCCGGTTATCGGCCGATAATGACTCCTACCTTCGTGCCGAAGGGCATTGGGGCCTAAAGCAATACAACGAAGCGAACGAGGAGTTTAAGGCCGCCGTCGCGCGCTCGCCGAAGAATCCCGAGTACCGCGTCCGCTGGGGCCGGCTGTTTTTGGAACGGTTCAATAAGGCCGAGGCCGCCAACCTGTTTCAAGAGGCGCTCGAAATCGATCCGAAGTATCCGGCGGCTTTCCTGGGCATGGCGCTCGTGGCCAGTGAGAGTTTCGCCGACCGTAAGGCCGTCGAATTCGCGGAAAAGGCGATCGAGGGCGATGCGAAGCTGTACGAAGCCCGCGAGTTGCTGGCTCATCTCGCGCTGGAAGATGCCAATCCGGAAAAGGCCATCGCGGAGGCGGACAAAGCGCTCGCCATCTCACCGCTGGCCTTCGACGCGCTCGCGGTCCGGGCGGCGGCCGACTTACTCGACGACCGGCCGGCCGGCGAGTGGTTCAACCGGATTTACAAGATCAACCCGAAGTACGGCGAGGCGCACGCGATTACCGGACACCACTTTGTCATCAACCGCCGCTACGCCGAAGGCATTGCGCAGTACCGCAAGGCGATCGAACTCGACCCGGAGAATTGGGGCGCCCGAGCGCAACTGGGGATCAACCTGATGCGCTTCGGCGAGGACGACGAGGCGCGCAAGCATCTGGAGTCCTGCTACGAGGCCGGTTATCGTAGTTCCCCGGTCGTCAATACGCTCCGCCTGATGGACAGCTACAAGAATTTCCAGGTCTACAAGACTCCGGCGACGATTCTGAAGCTCCATCAGAAAGAAGCGGATCTTCTGCGAGTCTACTTCGAACCCGAGCTCCAGCGCGCCATTGCCACGTTCGAGAAAAAGTACAAAGTGAAGCTGCCGCGTCCGGTGCAGCTTGAGGTCTACCCCGACCACGAGGACTTCGCCGTCCGCACGCTCGGCATGCCGGGACTGGGCGCACTGGGCGTGACTTTCGGCGATGTCGTGGCGATGGACAGCCCGTCCGGCCGCAAGCCGGGCAGCTTCCACTGGGCCTCGACGCTGTGGCACGAGCTGAGCCACGTGTTCGTGCTCACCGCCACCAACCATCGCGTTCCCCGCTGGTTCACCGAAGGGTTCGCCGTCCACGAGGAAACGGCCGCTTCCCGCGATTGGGGCGACCGCGTAACGCCCAACATCCTCGCCGCGATTCGCGACAAGAAGTTGCTGCCTGTGGCCGAACTCGACCGCGGCTTCATCCGCCCCAGCTATCCCGGCCAAGTCGTGGTTTCCTATTTCCAGGCCGGCCGCATCTGCGACTACATCGACGAACGCTGGGGCTACGACAAGCTGTTGGACATGATGCGCGGCTTCGGCGCGCGCAAGACGACGCCCGAGGTGATCGAACAGCATCTCGGCATGAAGCCCGAGGCTTTCGACAAGGAGTTCCTGGCCTGGCTCGACAAACAGCTTGGCAAGACGGTCGAGGCGTTCACCGGCTGGCCCGCCAAGATGAAAGCGCTCGTCGCGGCCGCTCGCGCCGGGAATCACGATCAGGTCCTCAAGGACGGCCCGGTGCTCCGCGATCTCTATCCCGAGTACGTCGAGCCGGGTAACCCGTACGAGTTCATCGCCGAGGCGTATCTGGCCAAGGGCGATAAGAAAGCCGCCGCTGCCGAACTCGACCGCTACGCAAGCATCGGCGGCCGCGATCCGGAGACGCTGAAGAAGCTCGCCAAGCTACAGGAGGAACTAGGCGACAAGAAAGGCGCCGCCGTCACGTTGAACCGCATCAACTACGTGTATTTACACGACCAGGAAGTGCATGAGCGGCTTGGCAGCCTCTACCTCGATGCCGGCAACTGGCGCGGCGCGGTTCGCGAGTTCAGCGCCGTTGTCGCCGACAAGCCCATCGACACGGCGCAGGCCCACTTCAATCTCGCGCGTGCCTACGACCTTGGCCGGCAGCGCGACCAGGCCGAAGAACACCTCATACTTTCGCTCGAAGCCGCGCCCGGATTCCGGCCCGCGCAAAAAATGCTGCTACAGTACCACAGCACGGAAAAATAGAAAGAGTCATAACCGTTCATGTCCACACTCGCCGATATCAATCTCGAATCCACGGAACTGAAATCGCGCATTGAGCGCTTCCAACATGTGTGTGGGGCCATCACCGGGCAGGTGCGTCGTGTCATTGTCGGCCAGGAGGAGGTGCTGGATCAGATCCTGATCTCGCTGTTCGTCGGCGGACACTGCCTCATCACCGGTCTGCCTGGCACGGCCAAGACACTTATGGTCCGCACGATCGCCCAGACGCTGGGGCTGGTCTTCAAACGTATCCAGTTCACCCCGGATCTGATGCCGTCCGACATCACCGGAACCGACATCATCGAGGAGGATCCCACCACCGGCCACCGCAAGTGGACCTTCGTTCCCGGACCGATTTTCGGCAACGTGCTGCTGGCGGACGAGATCAACCGCACGCCGCCAAAGACGCAATCCGCGCTGCTTGAAGCGATGCAGGAAATGAGTTGTACGGTGCGGGGCAACATCTACAAGCTGCCGGCCCCGTTCTTCGTGCTGGCCACGCAGAACCCGATCGAACTCGAGGGCACGTATCCCCTGCCGGAGGCGCAGTTGGACCGGTTCCTCTTCAATACGGTGCTCGACTACCTCAGCGAGAACGAAGAACTTCAGGTGGTTGGACTCACCACGACAACGCACACGGCCCAGGTGGAAGCGGTGACTTCGGCGGAGGAGATTCTCGGATTCCAGCAACTCGTCCGCATGGTGCCCATCGCGGAGTCGGTGGCCCGCTACGCCGTGCGCCTGGTTCGCAACACCCGCTACACGCAGGAGGGCGCTCCCGATTTCATTAGAAAGTACGTCAACTACGGCGCCAGCGTCCGCGCCGCACTCTACCTAGTTCTCGCGGCGAAGGCCCGGGCGCTGACCCATCGCCGCTACCACGTCACCTACGACGACATCGTCGCGCTGGCGCCGCCGGTGCTGCGCCACCGGATTCTGATCAATTTCCAGGCCGAGTCGGAGAAGCTATCCTCGGACGATATTCTCAGCCGTCTGTTGGAGACCATGCCGCCGCCGAAGGACTAGGGTGTCTTCCGATGATGGTTTGCAGTACAGCGCGCGCTTGGGGCACATCGTGGGGCGGACCCCAGGTCCGCGGGCGGCCTCCTGGCCGGCCTGCTTCGACGGAGAGGGCCGCCAAGCCTCGCGGACTACTCTTACATGACGTATTACCGCCGCCGGCTACCCCACCTCTACACGACTGGCCAACCGGTATTCGTTACATGGCGTCTCCACGGCAGCCTGCCGCCGAATCGTACCTTTCAGGCCGAAGCGCACAGTTCCGGCCAAGCGTTTGCCGCGTGGGATCGCCTCCTCGACGAAGCTCGCAGCGGTCCTATGTACCTTCGCCAGCCAGCCATCGCGCATATGGTTGTGCAGGCCATTCAGTTCAACGCGCAAGAGCTTGGGCACTATGTCTGGCACGCCTTTGTGGTCATGCCCGATCACGTCCATCTGCTCCTTACTCCCTCGGTCGAGTTGCCGGGATTGATGAAGTCGCTCAAGGGAATTACGGCCAAGCGAAGCAACTCGATGTTGGGGCTGACAGGCAACTCCTTCCGGCAGGAGGAGAGTTATGACCGGCTGGTGCGCGATGCCGGTGAGTACCGGTGGTCGAGTGCTGGAATGGCGACCAGGGGGTTGCCCGCGGACCAGGGGGTCCGTCCCACTACCAGCGAGTAAGCTTAATCTCGAGACTACCCGGAGGACGTCATGAACCTCCAACGATTCCTCGACCCCACCGCCTTGGCCGGCATCTCCAGCCTCGACCTCGTCGCCAAGACCGTCGTGGACGGTTTCGTCTCCGGACTCCACCGCTCCCCCGACTTCGGCTTTTCCCAGGAGTTCGCCGAATACCGCCAGTACACCCCCGGCGACGATCTCCGTCACGTCGACTGGAACGTATTCGCCCGCTCCGAGCGCTGCTACCTCAAGCGGTATCGCGGCGAAACCAACTGCCAGCTCACCCTTTTGCTCGATGCCTCCAACTCGATGGGCTACTCGTCGCACAAGGTTTCGAAGATCGATTACTCGCGGTTCATTGCCGCTTCGCTGTTCTATCTCGCCAACAAACAGCGCGACGCCGCCGGGTTGATTGTCTTCGATGACGAGGTTCGCAACTACATTCAGCCCTCGACCCGCCAGGGGCAATTGCACCGCCTGCTCCATGGGCTCGAACACGCCGAACCGGCCAAGCGCACCGACTTTGCCAAGCCGTTCCTCCACTTCCAGGAATTCCTGCGGCGCCGGGGCGTTGTCGTCGTCATCTCGGATTTCTACGCGGACCCGGTCACGGTCGTTCGCACCATGCAACCGCTCCGCTTTCGCGGTAACGATCTCATCCTGTTTCACGTCCTCGACCCCAGGGAGATCCGGTTCAAGCTGGGCGGTCCGGCCATTCTTGTCGACATGGAAACCTCGGATAGCTTGGAGGTTTCGCCCGAGTATTTGAACCACGAGTACCAGCAGAAGATGGACGCTCACATCGAAGGGTTGCGTACGGAGGCCAAGGCGAACGGCATCGATTATTTTCTGCTGTCCACCGACCGGCCGCTCGATGCGGCTCTCCGCGAATACATGAGCATCCGGCAGGGGAGGATGTAGATGGGATTCCTTGCTCCCTGGTTTTTTGCCGGCGTTCTGGCCGCGGGGCTGCCCGTCTACCTGCACCTGCTCCGGCAGCACAAGAGCACGCCGCTGCCCTTCAGTTCGCTGATGTTTCTCGAACGGCGGACTCAAAGTTCCATCAAACACCGCCGGCTCCGCTACCTGGCTTTGCTGGCGGCGCGCCTGCTGTTGCTGCTGCTGGTGATCCTTGCTTTCGCCAACCCCTTCGTCAACCGGCCGGTGACAGCGGTTTCCGGCGACCCGCTTCTGCTGATTGCCATCGACAACTCCTTCTCGATGCGCGAGGGTGGGCGGCTAGAGGCGGCCCGTCGCAGGGCGCTGGACGTTCTCGCTTCGCGGTCGGGCGCCCAGCGCGCGCAGGTGCTCGCGCTCGGATCGAATGTTCACTTGCTGACTGACGCCATCCAGGACAACGGCGAATTGCGGGCCGCCATCGCCTCGGTGGAGGCCTCCGATACCCGCGGTTCGTTCGGCGAACTGGCGCGCACCGTCCGCTCGATGGCGCTCACTGCGCCGGCCCCCATCGAACTTCACCTCATCACGGACATCCAGAGATCCGGTCTGCCAGCCGGGTTCAATGAATTGGCCCTACCCGAGACCGCGTCACTCACCGTCCATTCCGTTAGCGACAACGACCTGCCGAACTGGACCGTGGAGAACGTTGTGGCGCCGCCCGTTATGTGGGACCCGAAGAAGACGCGGGTGCAGGCCACCGTCGCGGGTTTCGGCACGCCCGAGGCGAAGCGCACTGTCACCCTGCATGGCGCCGGCCGGGTGCTCGCCACCACGACCGTCGACGTTCCGGCGAACGGCCGCGCGACGGTCGAGTTCGAATCGCTCGATGTCCCGTATGGCTTGAACCGCTGCGAGGTCCGCATCGACGGCGCCGACACGCTGCCGCAAGACGACCGGATGCTCTTTGCGGTCGAGCGCTCCGATCCCCGCCGGGTTCTGTTGGTCCACGAAGCGCGCGACACGCGCTCACCGCTCTACTTCCGGGCCGCGCTGACCTCCGCCGCCGAAGCGGCCTTCCAACTGGAAACCCTGACCACCGACCGCACCGGCAACCTCGACCCCGCCCGGTATTCTTTCGTTGTCCTGGCCGACGCGGCGACGCTACCCACCTCCTTCGAGCAGGCGCTGCAGCGCTACGTCCGCGCCGGTGGATCCATCTTCGTGGCGCTCGGTCCGCAATCCTCGCGCCGGAGTACGGTGCCGGTGCTCGGCGGCTCGGTCAACGAGCCGCTTTATTTCGCTCGAACCGGAGCGCGATTTCAAACCGTTGGCGACGCCGATCCCACCCACCCTTCGCTGCGCCGCGCCGCCGCCTGGACGGGGGTGAAGTTCTACCAGGCCGCCAGGATCGATGTCGGCGAGGATTATCGCGTGATCGCCCGGCTTTCCGACCAGACGCCGTTGCTGCTGGAACGGACCATGGGTGAGGGGCGCGCGCTGCTGCTCACCTCGGGCCTGGAGAACCTGACCAACGATTTCCCGCTCAATCCGGTATTCGTCCCCTTCGTCGAGCGGACGGCGTGGTATCTGGCAGGCCTTGAAGACCGGACCGGCAGCGTGCCCGTGAACACGTTTGTTCAATTGCGCGCCGCGCGCGAGCGGAACGTGTCGGTGGAGATCATGGACCCGGATGGCAAGCGCGCCCTGACGCTCGAGGAATCGGCGAACCTACCCGCGTATCAGGTGGCGCGCGAAGGCTACTTCGAGGTCCGCCGCTCGAACGGCCGCAATGAACTGGTGGCGGTGAACGCCGACCGCCGGGAGTCCGATCTGACCCGCATCCCCGACGAGACCCTCGCATTGTGGAAGAATACGGGTCAGGGGGCAGTGGAGGCGGCGGTGCAGACCGATACGCAGCAACGCCCGGTCAGCTTGTGGTGGTATGCCATGCTGGCCTTGCTCGCGCTGGTGGCCTTTGAATCGTGGCTGGCCGGCCGGCACATGAATGTCGAACAGGAGGCATAGATGAGCACGCTGGATCAACTCAATGCATGGCTCCGTCAAACGGAACGGCGCATGCGCTTCAGCGCTCTGTCGCGAGGGAGTGCCTTGCTGGCGCTCATTGCGCTGGTCTCAACCGTCCTCCTGGTGCTGGTGATCGACCGCTTCGCGTTCTCCGATCTGAGCCTCACGGGCGCGCGCCTGTTCCTGTTCGTCGCGTTGGCGGCCGGACTGGCCGCCGGCATCGTGCTGCCGCTCCGCCGGCTGAACCGGCGCCGCGCGGCCGGCCGCGTCGAGCGGACCATCCCGGAATTCCAGCAACGGCTGCTGACCTTCGCCGAGCGGCCGTCCGACGCGCCGCGCGACCCATTCGTGGAGTTGCTGGCCGAGGACACGCTCGAAGTCGCCCGCCGCTACGAGCCGTCGCTCATCGTTTCGCCCGGTCGCATCGCCGCGTTTTGTGTCGCCACAGTCGCCGGTGTCGGCGTCCTCTTGTGGCTCATCCTGGCCGGACCGGGCTTCCTCGGCTACGGGGCTTCCCTGTTGTGGGCCGGCGCGCCGCGCGATGGCGACCGTCCGTTCTACGAGATCCTCGTCGACCCAGGCGATCAGACCGTCCGCCGGAAGTCGGACCAACTCATCACTGCCTACCTGCGCGGCTTCAGTAATCGCCGGGTGAAGCTGATGGCCCGCTATCACAGCGCCTCGCAGTGGGAAGCCGTCGATATGCAGGCGCAGCCCGCCGGTAACGGATACGAATTTCTGCTGCCGGCGCTGCCGGAAAGCGTCGAGTACTACGTCGAGTCCGGCGCCGTTCGTTCGCAACGGTTCAACCTGACGGTGGTCGACTTGGCAGCCGTGCAGAAGATCAGGGTGAGCTACAAATTCCCCGGCTGGACCGGCCTGGCCAATGTCGTCGAAGAGGAAGGCGGCGACCTGCGCGCCGTGGAAGGTTCAGAGGCGACTCTCGAAATCTTCACCGATAAGCCGGTGGAAAACGGCCTGATCATGATCGACAACCAGGCCGGTTCCAAGTTGGAACGACAAGCGGAGAATGTGTACCGTGCCACAGTGCCTATCGAGAAGGACGGTCTGTATTACATCGCTACCACCGAGGGCGGCCAGCCGGTCCGTCTGACCGGCGACTACTTCATCGAAGCAAAGATGGAAACCGAGCCGGCCGTGAAACTCGCTCGGCCCGGGCGTGACTATAAGGCGAGCCCCATCGAGGAAGTCGCTGTGGCCGTCGAAGCCGCCGACGACTACGGACTCCATGAGTTGAGCCTAGTCTATTCTGTCAACGGCGGCCCGGAGAAGAAGGTGGATCTGCTGTCGCGCAAGGGCGCGAAGGATGCCTCCGGAAGTACGGTGATCGCGCTCGAAGACTACAATCTGGTGCCGGGCGACCTCGTCGCCATGTACGCCGTCGCGCGGGATGCGCGGACCACCAGCCGCACCGACATGTTCTTCATCGAGGCGCAGCCCTTCGAGAAGGAATACTCGCAATCGCAGCAGGCCGGCGGGGGCGGCGGCGGCGAACAGGAAGAGAACCAGATCTCGCAGCGGCAGAAAGAAATGATCGCCGCCACCTGGAATCAGATCCGTGACAAGGAATCCACCCCGGCCCAGCGTTCCGAAGCGGCCAAGTTCCTCGCCGAGGTTCAGGGTAAGCTGCGCGACCAGGCCAATTCCCTGGCGCGCCGCATGCAGAGCCGCGAGTTGAACATTCAGAACCAGGAGTTCGGCAGTTTCCAAAGGGATATGAACGCCGCCGCCGAAGCCATGGGCGCGGCGGTCGATCAACTGAAGGGTCAGAAGTGGCAGGAAGCATTGGTGCCCGAACAGAAAGCGCTCCAGCACCTCCTCAGGGCGGAAGCCACTTTCCGCCAAATTCAAGTTGCCTTTGGCCAGCGCGGTGGGGGCGGCGGCATGGGCGGCGCCGGCCGCGACCTGGAAAGCCTTTTCGACCTCGAACTCGATACCGACAAGAACCAGTATGAAACCGGCCAGCAAGCCGCTGCTTCGGAGAGCCAGCGCGCGAAGGAGATCGACGAAGCGCTCCAAAAACTCGAACAGCTTGCCCGCCGCCAGCAGGAGCTGGCCAATCAGCAGCAGCGGAATCAGCAGGCGTTCCAGCAGCGCTGGCAGCAGGAGATGTTGCGCCGCGAGGCTGAGCAGTTGCAGCGCGAGATGGAACGGATGACGCGCGGCGGGCAACAATCGTCGCAGAGCCAGCAGGGGCAACAGGGACAACAGGGGCAGTCTTCGCAGTCGGCTTCGGCCGCGTCGTCGCAATCAGGCCGGCAGGGACAGAGCGGACGTATGTCTCCGCAGCAGCAACAACAGCAGCGCCAGCAGCAGGCCGGCATTGATCCGCGCGTGCAGCAAGCGCTCGAACGGCTGCGGCAAGCCACCGAAGATATGCGCCGCGCCGCCGGGAACCCCGCCTCCGCCCAGCAGAATGACGCGGAAGCGCGCCGCGCCGCGGAGCGGCTGAATGAAGCGCGTAATTTGCTCGGCGGGATGCGCCGCCAGCAGTCGGCCGATCAACTCGACAGTATCGCCGAGCGCGCCGAAGATCTGGCTCGGCAACAACAGCAGATGATGCGTGAGATGCAGCAGATGTTCGGTTCGCAGGGCAGCCCGGCCGCGCCACTGCGGCAGCCTGGCGTCAGCCGCCAGCAGACCGAGGCGCTCGCGGAACAGCGGCAGCAGATGGCCGAGGAACTCTCGCAGCTCGAACGCGACATGCAGGAGGCGATGCGCAGCCTGTCTTCCAATCAGCGCGGCGCGGCATCGCGTCTCCGGGATGCTCTCGGCCAGATGCAAGCCGACGATCTCGGTATCCGTTTACGCTACTCGGCCGAATACCTCCGGCGCGGGATGGGACACCTTTCTTATCTGCGCGAGGCGCCCATTACGGAAGGACTCAACCGCTTAGCCGACAAAGTCCGCGAAGCCCAGCGCGCTCTCAGCGACGGCCAGCGGGCGCAGGATCAGCAGGGACAACAGGGCCTCGAGAATGCGCTCGACAACGTCGAGCGGTTGCGCCAGCAGTTGGAGCAGATGGCTCGCAGCATGCAGCCCGGCCAAGGGCAACAACAGGGCCAGGGCCAGCAGCCGGGCCAGCGCGGCCAGGAGGGTCAACTAAGCCGCGAGGGTCAGCCGGGCCAGCGCGGTCAGCAAGG
>CAYPUQ010000017.1:16556-32775 GCA_964413655.1 uncultured Solibacteraceae bacterium
CAGCAAGGGCAGCAGGGCCAGCAAGGGCAGCAGGGCCAGCAAGGGCAGCAGGGAAGCGGCGAATCACCGGGCATGGGCCAACGGGGTCCAGGCACTCAGGAAGGACGCTTCGGCGGCCGTGACGGTGGCGCCGATTTCTCAGCCATGAACCGTGGCGACTACATGCCCGGTGCATCCGGCGCACCACCGCCACAGCAGGCCGCGGGCGCTGGCGACTACACGCGCGCCTACCGCCAGAGCATCTCCGATCTCAGCCGTCTTCGCCAGGAGTTAAAGGACTCGCCGGAGATGCAGCGCGATCTCCAGCAACTCATCCGCGAGATGGAGCGCCTCGATCCGAGCCGCTTCAAGGGCAACCCGGCGCTGGTCGAGCAGCTTCGCGTCAATGTACTGGCCAATCTCGAGCAGGTGGAACTCCAACTCCGGCGCAAGCTCGAAGACAAGCAGGCCGGCCAGGTCCGGTCCACGACCGCGCTCCCGGTTCCGCAGGGCTATCGCGACTCGGTTGCCGAATACTTCCGGAAACTGAGCAAGAGCCAGTAGGCCCGCCGCTAACGGGCGCGGCGGCCTCCCGCCCATGGTGCAAACTAAAAGAAGCCCATGACGACCGCCCGGACCGAACGCGCCAACCCTCTTGCGTATCTTGGCGAGCAGATCGCCCAGCTAAAGGAATCCGGCGGCTACTTCCGCCTCCGCGAGTTGCAGACCGCCTGCGAGCCCGTCTGCCGCGCCGATGGCCGCGAGGTCATCAACCTCGCTTCGAACAACTACCTCGGCCTTGCGAACCACCCGAAGCTCGTCGAGGCCGCTATTGACGCGACGCGGCGCTACGGAGCCGGTTCGGGCGCAGTGCGCACCATCACCGGCACGATGAGCCTGCACCTCCAGTTGGAGGAACGCATCGCCGCCTTCAAACACGTCGAGGCCTGCGTGGTTTTCCAGTCTGGTTTCACCGCCAACTCCGGAACCGTCTCCGCCATCCTCGGCCCCGAGGACTTCATTGTCTCCGACGAACTCAACCACGCCTCCATCATCGACGGTTGCCGCCTGTCAAGAGCCAAGATCAAGGTGTTCCCACACGGTGACACCGTTGCCGCCGATCGCATCCTCGGCGAGATCGCCAAGGAACCGGGCCGGAAACTGCTCATCACCGACGGCGTGTTCTCGATGGACGGCGATATCGGCAAACTGACGGCGCTGGTGGAGGTCGCCGAGCGGCACGGCGCCATCATGATGATCGACGACGCTCACTCCTCGGGTGTTCTCGGCCGCAATGGCCGCGGCACGGTCGATCACTTCCAGCTTCACGGCCGCGTCGATGTTCAGGTGGGCACGCTTTCCAAAGCCATCGGGTGCCTCGGCGGCTACGTCTGCGGGTCGCGCGACCTCATCGAGTTCCTCTACCACCGCGGCCGGCCGTTCCTGTTCTCCACGTCGCACCCACCCGGAGTGGCCGCCGCCTGTCTCGCCGCCTTCGATTTGCTCGAACAAGAGCCGGAACGGATCGACCAACTCTGGGCCAACACCCGCTATTTCAAGGAGGGACTGCGCCAAGCCGGATTCAATACCGGCAACTCCGAAACGCCCATCACGCCCGTG
Source organism: uncultured Solibacteraceae bacterium (assembly GCA_964413655.1). Lineage (GTDB taxonomy): Bacteria > Acidobacteriota > Terriglobia > Bryobacterales > Bryobacteraceae > CAYPUQ01. The sequence goes on from CAYPUQ010000017.1 coordinate 18,156, forward strand.
ATGGCTGGTGAGGCGAAACAGGCTCACGAATTCTCGAACGCCTTGTTCCAAGCTGGTGTTTGGGCCACCGGTATCGGCTTCCCCACCGTACCGAAAGGCAAGGCGCGGGTGCGTACCATCGTGACCGCCACGCACACCCGCGAGCACCTCGACCGTGCTCTCGAGATATTCCGCACCGCCGGCAAGCGCTGCAGCCTTGTCTGACTACCGCCGCGCCGGCCGGTGCAGCCGCCGGTAGGCGTCGCGGACATAGCGGTGCGCCTCGCCCTGAGTAGTGGGCATGGTTTCGGCCGACAACCCGCCCGGGTAGTGTGTGCGCGTGAGATGATGCACGCCAACCAGAATCTCTTTCTGCGTCGGGTCCAGCGGCTGGTTGGCCGGATGCTCGGCGGAGTCTTTCGGAGGGGCCGCCGGCAGCGCCGCGCGCGGCAGTTCTTCCGGCGTGTCGGTCCGCGCCTTGTTCAATTCCTGGAAAAGCCCGTCGAACGGCGTGGCGCTGGCGTCTCGCTTCGTCAGGAACTCCGGCAGCCCGAACAGGTTCTTCAGGGTGGCCAGAATCGATGTGTGCTGGTAACGAGTCGAATCGACGTTTCCAGAACTTACCCATGGCGATACGATCAGCGCCGGAACGCGGAAGCCGAGCCGGTCGAAGGCGAATTTCGGCACCCACGAGGCGGTGTCCCCCGGCGGCGGCGACTGGATGCCATCCGGATTCGGGATGCCCATCGCCGGGGGGACGACATGATCGTAGAACCCACCATGCTCGTCGTAGGTAACAATCAGCACGCTCTGGTTCCAGACCCCCGCGTTCGCCCGCAAGGCTCCATAGACATCGGCGATCAGGTTGTCGCCGTACCGGGCGTCCTGCGGGGCGTGCTGTGAGTTCGCCATCGCTGTCGCGCTGTTCATAAACTGCGGCACGAGGAACGAATAGTCCGGCAACGCGCCCGATTTGACGTCGGCGGCGAACGAATCGGCGAAGTTCTTCATGCGGGCGGATTCGCCGCGAAGCTGGGTGAAGTGGGCGGCTTCGTTCAGGTCGAAGCTGTAAGTGGCCCACGTCCGCCCGGCGTCCTGAAGATTGTTGTAGATCGTCCGGAAGTCGAACTCGCGGCTCCACACATTATGGACGTAGCCGGCCGAGGTGGCCGCGTGCATGTACAGGCGGTTCGGCTGGGTCGGGCCCGGCACCTCCGAATACCAGTTGTCGCAGAGAACGAAATGATCCGCCAGCGCTTCGATGGAAGGCAAACGCGACGGCGTGAATGCCTCCATCACGACGCGAATGTCGGCCGCCGTGGCATTCCGGACCCGGTCGGCGAAGCGGAGTTCGCTCTGGTAGCTCATCACCCAGCCGTTGCTCTTGGCTGGATACCGCGCACTCGGACCGTTCTTGTTGGCGGCCAATTGCTCGTTAGCGGCGTTGAACGAGTGGCCCGGTCCCTGGCCCACCGGTACGGCGAACGGCGCGCCGTTGCTGACGTAATAGGCTGGGTTCGACTCCGATTCCGGCTGCGACGGCCGCGGCAGATTGAACTCCTTCCCGGACAGGCCGTTCACGCCGGGCCGGTAGCCGAAGATGTGATCGAAGGACCTGTTTTCGAGCATCAGCACGACAACGTGCCGGATGGGGCTATTCTTGCCCAAACGGGCCGCCTGTTTCTTCATGACCGTTCTATCGTCCCGGCAGGACCGCCGTCATCCGTCTGGCCGGCCGCGGCGCTTCGGTGAGCTTCTGCGAAACGTCCTGGTGCTCCATCCATTGGCCCCACTGCACGAGGCTGATCGAAAGCTGGAGCGAATAGTCGAGCGAGATCCACTCTTTCCGCCCGGACGCGTAGTCCGGCGGCGGAACCACCGTGCCGCCGTTGAACGGAGTTGAACAACCGGTGTTGGCGAAATACACGGCGTCGGTTGCGAGATTGGGCGGGTTGGCGCACTGTGCTTTCAGGCCGCCGAACTGCGCCAGAATCGGGGGAACCGTGAGGTTCTTGTCCGGGACCGATGCCGTCATGTGGCACGACAGGCAGGAACTTTGGATATTATCGGCCGGACCGTTCAGCCGGCTATTGCAGCCGAGATGACCGGCGTCGGTCGCCTGGTTCAACCGGTCCGCGACATCGAAAAATACCACTTCCTGGGCGAACCCGTTGACGCGCGGATCGGCCGGATAGGATAGGGCGCTCTGTCCGGGCGGCGGCGGGTCGTTGCCCCACATCAGTCCGAGAGCCGAGATGCGGTTCCAGGGATTCGGCTCGCTCGCCTTCGCCTCGCCATCGGCGACGAAGGTGCCGAAGACCCAGCCCGTCGGCGCGCGGTCGTCACGCACGGCGATGTCGAATTGGATCAGATACACCTCGCCCGGCGAACGCGGACACTGCTCGCTCATCTCCTGGAGCGTGCAACTCTTCTGGTTGCCCGACGGCTTGCACGCGCAAAAGGCAGCGTCGCTCATGTTGATCCGCCACGCCGGCAGGCCCTTGAGGAACGGCATCTGTTCGGGCGTGCCAGTAGTGAACAACAACTTTCCCACCACCGTGCCCTCGGCGAAAGACTGGTCCGCGGCAGGAGGTTGCGCTTTCCCGTCCGGCCGCCAGACCTTGCCAAGCTGGTGGGCGCCGCGCGCATTGTAGAAACCGACAGCCCAGATCGTGGTCGCCACCGCCTGCCCGCTCTTCAGCGTCACTTTCACCGGCGCCTCGCGGGTCAGCCCATGCATGAACTCGCGCCCGCTCAGCGGATCGTAGGTCTGAAACGGCATGTTGTACCAGTTCCGGACCTTGTTCTCGCAGAGGTTCCAGTCGTCCTCGACATTGCCTCCACCCGCTCCGTGATCGACGTTGCCGGCCTGGAGGTAGCGCATTACCGCCCAGATGTAATCGGAAGATCGCTGGCGGCGCTCATCCTGACTCAGCCCGGACTGGAAAGGATCGAACTTAGTCCAACCCCAGTCGCCGCGATCCTCCGCGAGGGTCTCGGGAAACTTCTGGCTCAGCCGGTAGATGGGGCCGGAGTAGCCGAGGGGTGGCTGGTTCGAGATACGCTGTCCTTCCCACATCCCGGTGTTCATGAAGGCCGGATCCTGCCAGTAGCTGGGATACGGTCCGGAACAGGTCGCGGACGCCGTGGTGGTGTCTTCGGTTGTGGTGGGTTGGCGTGAACATGCTGCCAGCAGAACAGCCAAAGCGGCAAACGTACGAATCCAGTGCATGGGACGGCCCTCTCTGAGAATTGGCGATTAACTTCGGGTTGACCCGGCGGCGTTCGCGCGCCGGCAAGAGACATGCACCCGACCGTGCAAGCTTTCCGAACAGTATGTAGGCAATGTGTACCGATTAACAAGTCGGCATCATGAAATTATTAAAATTTAACATTTGTTTTCATCACGTCCCGCGCCGCCGCCAGGTGAGATACGATATCGAACCAGCCATGCCCGTTCTCCTTCTCTGCCTGCTGCTGGCCGCTCCCGCCGCGGCCCAGGACCGCTTCCGCATCCTGTTCGGCGGCGCGGATACTGCTGTCGTGGATTGGAGCGGCGAACTACGGGTGGCGCCGGGGAGGGCGACAATCGTCGCGGCCTATCACTTCGGCGCCAAGGAGAAGTACGCGGCCACGTCGTGGCAGGCTGGGAATCAATGGGACGGCCGGCTCCAGATGACGCCCCAGGACGAGGCCGTGTTTCCCAAGACCCGCTGGAAAGGGGTCGTGGCCGATATCGACGGAGGCGCGGGCACTCGTGTCACCATTGCGACGAAACAGGGAACCGTCGAGTTCCAGCCGGCTGCCGTCCGTTACAAATCGCCGCTGTCACTCCTCGATGGCCGCATTCGCGTCGAACGTGTGCCTCGCACGGATAGCGTTTCCGCCGATCGGGCCGACGAGGACTACCCGGCCCTTGCCGCCGCTCCCGATGGCCGCGTCTGGGTGGCCTGGATCTCCTTCGACGGCAAGAGCGACGTCATCAAGGTTCGCTCGTCGCCCGATGGCAAGGAATGGCTGCCCGAAGAGACCCTCACGCCCCAGCGCGGCGAGTATTACCAAGTTGCCCTGGCCGCGCCCCGGCCCGGTGAATTGATCGCCGTTTGGTCGGCCATCGAGAAGGGCGCCGTTCATCTGTTTGCCCGCGAATTGGCCAACGGAACGTGGTCCGCCGTCCGCCGCTTGACCGATGGTCCGGGACCCAACACCTTTCCACGTATGGCCACCGGACCCAATGGGTTGACCGCGCTCGTCTGGCAGTCCGGCGCGGGCGGCCATACCGACGTCGCGCTCCAGTGGCGAAGGGAAGGGAAGTGGACGGAACCCGTTCACGTCACCGGACACCCGGCCTCCGACTGGGAGCCCGCGGTGGCGATCGACTCGCGCGGCGAAACCGCGGTCGCCTGGGACAGCTACCGTCACGGCAATTACGACATCTTTCTCCGGCGCTACTCGGCCAACGGCGGTGTTGGCCCGGTCGAGCGAATCACGGCGAGCCCCGATTTCGAGGCCCACGTCAGCATCGTTTTCGATCCGCGCGACCGCCTTTGGATGGCTTGGGACAACGGCGGACCAAACTGGGGCAAGGACCACTACGGTATCGACGGCATCCATCGCGCCGAAAGCGGCCTGTATTTCCATCGCCAGGTTCAGGTCCGCGTGCTCGACCGGGGCCGCCTCGCCCAACCCGCCCAGCCCATCGACCGGCATTTTCCCTCGGGCGCCATCACGCCGAGTTGGATGGCGCTCGGCCTTGAAAGCGCTCGCCGGACCTTCACCGAGTATCCGGTGCTACAAGTGGACGGCCAGGGCCGCGTCTGGGCCGTGGTTCGCACGCGTACGGTCGGCCGGGCCAATCCGCCGCCCGTGTTGGAGCGCTCTATTTTTCCCTACTGGAACTACCACGTCACAATGTTCGACGGGCAGGGTTGGACCGAACCGGTCTGGGTCCCGTTCTCGGACGGCCGGAACGAGCAGCGGCCTGGCTTCGCCGCCGGCCGTGACGGAAGCCTTTGGATTGCGACGCAGACCGACGGAAGGAGCCTGCCCGCCGCCGATCCCCGGTTCGGACGCTACGAGGTCCGAGCCGGCCGGATCGCGCCCGCCGAAGTCCCGGCGGGCTCCATCGATAGGGAATATTTCATCGGCGCCTCCGATCTGCCGGCGCCTCGCACCGTCGACGACACACTGCCGGCCCTGGAGCAGCCGCTCTGGAAGACGTACCAGATGGAGACCGGCGGCCGGAAATACCAAGTGACGTGGGGCGATCTCCACCGGCACACCGACCTCTCCTTCGACGGTTACTCCGACGGCAGTCTCTACGACGCTTACCGCTACGCGATCGACGCCGCGCGGATGGACTTCTTGGGTCCGTCGGAGCACATGCTCCCGGTCAAAGTAGACTCGCCGTACATGTGGTGGATGGTCGACAAAGCCGTCGATGTCTATAAGATCCCCACGGCTTTCTACCCGCTGCTGAACTACGAACGTACGGTTGCCTTCCCGGACGGCCACCGCAACATTGTTTGGAACCGCCGGGGTTATGCTCCCAACCGGATTTACCCGGGTCCGGGGCCGACCGGCGCCGCCGAAGACGACATGGTGCGGCTCTGGAAGGATCTGCTGGGGGGCGGCCGCCGCCAGGCGATCAGCATCCCGCACACGACGGCGACACAGATGGGCACCGACTGGCGCTATAACAATCCCGAGGCGGAGCGGTTGGTCGAAATCTTCCAGGGTAATCGCGACTCCTACGAATATTACGGCGCGCCGCGCAGCGCGGTCGCCGAGCAGATCCTGGTTGGGGGGTACGTCACTTCCGGGGCCATCCGCAAGGAGGGCTACGTGTGGAATGCGCTGGCCAAGGGCTACAAACTGGGCTTCATCGCCTCTTCCGATCACCGGTCCACGCACATGTCCTACGCCGCCGTGTACACGCCGGACCGGAACTACGGCGCGATCTGGGAGTCGCTGGCCGCCCGCCGCACCTACGCCGCCACCGACAACATCATCGTCGATTTCCAGGCGATGGGGCGCGCTATGGGGGATGAGTTCGCCACCCGCGAGGTTCCCCGGCTCGATGTCCGGGTGATCGGGACATCCGTCATCACACAAGTAGACATCATCAAGGACAACGCCTTCGTTTACACCGCCCGGCCGGATCTGCGTGAGGTATCCTTCTCATTCAAAGACACTTCCATAACGCCGGGGGAGCACTACTACTATGTCCGGGTGATTCAGGACGACAACAACATGGCCTGGGCGAGCCCGATCTGGATCACCTACGAACGCTGAGCCGCCAGAACCCTAGTTTTTCCCCTCCCCAACTCAGGTTTTTCTCTAATTTGCCCGAAATCCAGCAGATGTTACTTTGGGCTAGCAACATCACAAACCCTTCAGAAGGGAGAGGAGTTTAGAATATGAACAAGCTAGTCAATATGGTTTGGAAGCTGCGGATCTGGAAAGATAACCGTGGTCAGGACCTCATCGAATACGCACTCATGGCGGGTTTCGTGGCCGTGGCCGCGGGCGCCATCATGCCGAACGTGGCCGCCAGCATTACGAGCATCTTCACGAAGGTCGCCGCTACGCTCACCGCCGCCGACGCCGCCGCGCCCTAACCGCAGAACCATCGTCTAACCTTTTGGGGGAGAGGCCCTTGCAAGTCTCTCCCCTTTTATTTCTCCGCTTGTCCCGCCAGCCGCCAGTAATTCCGCAGCACTTTTTCGACATAAAGCTGCGTTTCCTGGTACGGCGGGATCCCATTGTATTTCTTCACCGCGCCCGCCCCGGCATTGTAGGCCGCCAGTGCCTTTCCCGTCGCACCGCCATAACGCACCAATAAGTCCCGCAGGTGTCTCACACCGGCGTCCACGTTCTGCTCCGGATCGCGCGGGTCCGCTTCGAGCGCCGCCGCCGTCCCAGGCATCAACTGCATGATTCCAATGGCCCCTTTCGGCGACACTGCATCAACCCGGTAGGCCGACTCCACTCGCGCGACACTATGCAGCAGTTCCGGCGGCAGTCCATACCGCCGCGCCGCCTCGTCCACCAACTCTCGCGGCGCACGGACGACCGGTGCGGCCGGCACCGTAACATGCGTAACCGATTCCGGTCGAAGGAGTTCACTCTTCTCCGCCGGAACGAACTCAGAGATCTCCGAAACGGGAACTTCGATGACTCCACCCGCCGTGTAGAGCCGAATTACCCCGTCGGCCTCCTCGTGCCGGTCCACGCGGACTTCGAACCCGGACCGCAACACGGCAAACTCCGCTCCCCAAGCAACACCGGCAACGGCAAGAAAAAGAAAGAGCTTAGCCAAATACAGTAGACGCGCCCCAGCGCCTGGGCGTGCAGAACAATCTTGGCGCGGAAGGGGCCGGGCAACGGGCCACAGCCCCACCGCAATGCGCTGCCGAACGTTAGAAGTCGGCGCGGATCCCGAATTGGATCTGCCGCCGGTCGTTGGAGACCGCCGTCACCTGCCCGAACAGGGGGTTGGCCGGGTGGGTGTTGAAACCGGAGAACCGGTTGCGGTTGAACAAGTTGAGCGCCTCCATCCGAAGCTGCGTGCGGATGCGCTCACCCTTGAAATAGAAGTTCTTCTGGAGGCTGAAATCATCGCTGAAGAACCAAGGCTGGCGAAGCTGCGAGATCAGCCGCGATGCGTTGCCTCGCTCGTAGCGCACCGGATCGCGCACCAGCGAGGTATCGAAATACCGGTGCGCCGTCGTGCCGGGCACCGAAACACTCGACATATCGAAGTTGCTCTTGCTGAACGAATCCAGCTTAAGCGCCCTACCGTCCGGGTTCATGATCACGGCCCGGTTGGTCACCGCGTTGAAGTTGGGCGTCCCGGTCGCGCCGAAGCCCATCGGGAAGCCGCTGGCGTAATTGCCGATGAACTGGATGGTCCAGCCGCCCGCCACCGCATCGAGGACGGGATTCATCGTCCGCCCAAAACTCCGGCTGCGGCCGAAGGGCACGTCGTAGCTCGCACCGACCTTGAACACGTGCGTTTGGTCGAACTGCGAGATGGTCTTCTCAAGGCCCAGATTGTAGTAATCCAGCGGACGGCCGGAATTCATACCCCAGGTGTCGCCGAACGCGGAGTTGACGTTGTCCATCGTCTTGGCGAAAGTGTAGTTGCCGGTCACCCAGACGCCCCGCGAATAGCGCTTGTTCAACTGCACCTGCAGCGCGTTATACGTGTTGAAACCGAGCGGCGCGCCCCAGACCAGCAGTTCGCTCCAGTTCGGAATCTGTGGGAAGGGCTGGAGCGTTTGCGAGATCGGCATCCAGGTGCCCGGTTGGCTGAACGGATAACGCGCCCCGAGCGCCACCGCGGCGGCCGGAATCGCGCTCTGCCGGTCGATCCACTGGCCGAGCGTGTCGCCAAGTTGCAGAGCGTTGTAGTGCATTTGGTTGGGCTTACTGATCTCGTTCGCCATGATGCCCGTGCTCTGGCTGCCGACGTAGCCGAGATCCAACACCAGATCGCGCGCCACTTCGTACTGAATATTCGCGTTCCACTGTTGCGTGTAACCGACCCGGCCGACCGCGTTGTCCCAGGACACAACGCCCCATTGATATTCGGCCAGCGCCGGATCCAGTTTCGGCTCGGTGACATTACCCTGGTAGCCGTTGCCCCAATTGAAAGTCGGAACCGCTTCCTGAACCTGGTTGATCTGGTTGAAGTACTGGAAGCCGTACTTGGCGCCCCACGGCACGCCCGACCAACCATTCGGAATGCGGCCATGGAAAAAGATTCCGTAGCCTGAACGGAACGTCATCTTTTCGCTTGCCTGGTAGGCCAGTCCGATACGCGGAGAGAAGTGACGTTTGCTGCCCGGGAAGAAGCGGCGCTCGCCGGTCCGGCCCGGCCCCTCGCCCGCATAGACGGTCATGCCCCGGATTCCGGTCGCCGGATCCACCAAGTCTGGCATGAAACTATGCAGCCGGTCGTACTGCTCCGTGCCCGGTGGCTGATAATCCCATCGCAGACCCAAGTTGAGCGTGAGACGCCGGCCGACCTTCCAGTCGTCCTGGAAGAACAGCGAATACATGCTGTACTGCGATCCAACCGGAGTGTCGACGTAGACGTTCGCGCTTGACACCTCGCCGAGCAGCATGCTGGCAAAGGCATGGCCGACCTGCGGAAAGGCCTGTAGTCCGGTGACGTTTGCGCCGAAATTGAACTGGCCTGGACCCCGGCTGTCGCGGGCGGCCAGACCGTTAAAGCGATAGTCGAAGCCGAACTTGAGCGTGTGCGATCCCTTTATCCAACTCAGGGTGTCGACGAACTGGTAAGCGGTCCCGGCCAACAGGTCGTTGGATTGGTATCCGGCGGTCGGGAAGTTGACACGGTCGCCGCCGCCGAAGACCATCTCCGGGAAGTTCATGTCCTGCCGGATTCCGTTGATGCCGAGGATCTGAGCGCCGGGCTCATTGACGTGGAGCGAAACGCTCGGATTGATCTGCCGGTTGCCTGCCACCAGCATGTGGTTCAGGATCGTCGGCGACACCGTCCAGTCGTAGGCAAGCCGCACCAGGTGAGTCGCCACCGGCTGAACCCGCGCGCGAGACAGCGGGCCGCCGTTGGGCGCGTTGAAGTCCCAGACGCCGCCCTGGTCGAACAGTTCGCGCGGACGGTCGTAGCGCGAGAACGTGCCGCTCAGCTTGTGCATCGAGGAGAGGTAATAGTCCGACTTCACCGAGAACAGGTCCAACTGATAGTTGCCGGTGTTCGACACCGGGAAGAAACTGTTGTTGATCATCGCGAACTGCCCGTCGGCCTGGCGGATCTGCGGCATATAGTGCTGGCGGAAGATGTCGGCCAGATTGCGCGACACCGGAGAGATCCGGCTGGCCGGAATAATGTTGCCGGGAAAGGCATCCCGCACCATTTGGCCATTCTCGAATCGGGTCGAGGCCGGGTCGAAAATCTGGCCGCGGACCACCGGCCGCCCGAGCGCGTCCTGGCCCAGCGTTTGGTTGGTCAGGTAGCGGCTGAGGTCGCCGTCCCACCATTCCGGTAGCGGCACGGTAACGGTCGGCGAACCGCCGCCCGCGTAGGTGTGGCGGTAGCGCTCGTAGGCGGCATAGAAGAACCACTTGTCGCGGCCGTCAAGAACTTTCGGGATATACATTGGGCCGCCGGCCGAGACGGCGTAGTTGTGCCGCCGGTCGTACAGCCGGGGCCGGCCGAAGGCGTTGTTCGCGAAAGTGTTGGCGTCCATCCACTCGTTGTGGATCTGGCCCATGGCGCTGCCGCGGAACTGGTTCGTGCCCGACTTCATCACGAAGTTGAACACTCCGCCACCCGTCCGGGCAAACTCCGCGCTCATGCCGCTGGTCTGTACTTTGAACTCTTCGATCGCTTCCATCGACGGCGCCGACTCGCTGAAGTGGCCGCCGATGTAGACCGAAGCTGAGCCGCCGTCCAACAACACCTCCTTCGCGAATGCAGGGCTGCCGTTAATCCGGCTCTCCCAGCTATTGCCGCCCACGCCGGGCGTGAGTTTGTAGGCGAAGTTCTCGAGGTTGCGGCCGCCGGAAAAGCCGAGCGGAAGGTCGAGCACCGTCCGCGAGTCCATCAGCGTGCCCACCTCCGGCGTCTCGGTATTCAGCAGGGAGACTTCGGCGGAGACGGTGACCGACTCGGCCGCCGAGCCCACCTCAAGGTTCGCGTCGACGCGAATCACGTCCGTGACGCTGAGGCGCAGATTGTCGCGGACGATTGTCTTGAAGCCGGTCGCCTCGAACGTGATGCGGTAGACTCCGATCGGCAGGTTGGGTACCCGGTACTGGCCTACGACGTTGGTGGAAGAATCCCACCGGGCGTTGGTCTGCGTGTTCACTACAGTAACGTCTACCCCCGGCACCACGGCGCCGGTGGAATCCATGACCGTGCCGACAAACGTGCCGCGGTCCTGTTGGGCGACCAGACCGGCACTGCAGGCAAGGAGGAGGATCAATAGAATAGTTAAGGACCTTAAACTCATAAACAACTCCCAAAACTCCCGTGCGAGAACGGTGTTCTCGCGGTTGAATCTATTTATCTGCCTCGGCCCAGCCGACTGCGCCGGGCTGGAAGCATGCGAATTACCTTTAACCCTATGCTGTGTCACTTCGCCGGAAATGTCAAGAAAAACCTCATTTGTGGATCTTTCCAACGAAGCGCCCGCGCGGGAGCCATGCCCTATCATGGTGTTTTCCCTCATGACCACTCTCACCCACCTCGAATGCAGCCTATGCGGAAAGCACCATGAAGCCGGTAAGATCCACAATCTGTGCGAATGTGGCGGTCCGCTGCTGGTCCGCTACGATCTCGCTCACGCCCGCAAGAACTGGTCCCGCGATTGGCTCAATGACGCCCCTAGCAACATGTGGCGCTACGCGCCGGTTCTGCCGGTGAGCCGGCCCGAGCGCGTCGTCACTCTCGGCGAGGGGATGACCCCGCTGGTCCGAACGCGCCGCCTCGGCGCGAAGCTCGGCGCGGCAGACTTGTGGGTGAAGGACGAGGGCCTCAATCCCACCGGGTCTTTCAAGGCACGCGGCTTGTCCTGTGCTATCTCGATGGCCTCCGAGCTGGGTCTTCGCAAGCTAGCGATTCCGTCGGCGGGCAATGCCGCCTCCGCGCTGGCCGCGTACGCCGCCGCCGCCGGAATGGAAGCCCACATCTTCATGCCGCGCGACGTTCCGCAGGCCAACTACATCGAGTGCATGGCCTTCGGCGCGCAGGTGACGCTGGTGGATGGCCTGATCAGCGACTGTGCGCGGATCGTCGCCGAGGGGCGAGAGCGGGAGGGCTGGTTCGACGTCAGCACGCTCAAGGAGCCCTACCGGATCGAGGGCAAGAAAACGATGGGCTACGAACTGGCCGAGCAACTCCAGTGGAAGCTGCCCGCGGCCATCTTCTATCCCACCGGCGGCGGCGTCGGCATTATCGGTATGTGGAAGGCCTTCGCGGAAATGCAAGCACTTGGCTGGATCGGCGAGCAGCGCCCGAAGATGATCGCGGTCCAGGTGGAAGGCTGCCGACCGGTGGTTCGGGCCTTCGAACAAGGCGCCACGCGCAGCGAATTCTGGAGCGATGCGCACACCGTGGCCAGTGGGCTGCGCGTTCCGAAACCGCTCGGCGACTTTTTGATCCTCAACGCCGTCCGCGATAGCGGCGGGACAGCCATCGCCGTCTCCGACACGGAACTGTTGGACGCGGGACTCGATCTGGCCGCCGCCGAGGGCCTCTTCATCGCGCCGGAGGGAGCCGCCTGCGTTGCCGCGCTGCGGAAATTGCTTGCCTCGGGATTCCTGAAGCCCGAGGAGCGCATCGTCATCTACAACACCGGCGCGGGGGTGAAGTACCTGGAAGCCTATTCGACGCGCTTTCCCCGCCACAGTGGCGGCGACAAGGACAAACTGGGCGGCCTGATTACTCCGCGGTAATCTGGCCCGGCGATGCGATCGCTTCCTCGCGCGCAGGAAGCCAGCGGCTGAGAACCTCGTTGAGCGCCGCCGGTGTCACCGGTTTGCTCACGTAGTCGTCCATGCCGGCCGCCAGGCATTTCTCGCGATCGCCAGCGAACGCGTTGGCCGTCATCGCCACGATCGGCACATGGTGGCCGTCCGGCTCGCGGCGGCGAATCTCGGCCGTCGCCGTCAAGCCGTCCATTACCGGCATCATCACGTCCATCAGGATCAGGTCGTAGGGCGCACGGTCTACCGCCTCCAGCGACTCCTCCCCGTTGCTGACCGCATCCACGCGGTAGCCCGACCGTCGCAGGATACTGGTGGCCACCCGCTGATTCACCCGGTTATCCTCGACTACGAGCACCGAGTATGTGCCCTCGGCCTGCGATTCCGGACGCCTCGGCTCAACGGTCTCGCTATCCGGCACCCGGAACGTTAGAACAAACCGGAACGTCGATCCTTCGCCCGGCCGGCTCTCGCACGCGATCTCGCCGCCCATCGCCTCGACGAGTTGTTTGGAAATTGCCAAACCCAGCCCGGTCCCGCCGTACTTGCGCCGGTCCGACTGATCCGCCTGCGTGAAGCTCTCGAATACCCGGTCGATCTGGCCGCTCTCGATGCCAATTCCGGTGTCGGCCACCTCGAACCGCAGCGAAGCCGCCGACGGCCCTTGCGAGACCCTCTTCACCCGGACCACGATGCTGCCCTCCTCGGTGAACTTCAGCGCGTTGCCTACGAGGTTCAGCAAAACTTGCCGCAACCGGTTCGGGTCGCCAGTCACTCGCGCCGGCAGCTCCGGATCCACGTCGGTCGTGAGTTCGAGATTCTTCTCGATGGCGCCGGTATGCATCAGGGCGATGACGAGGCGCACCACTTCGGACGGCGAAAACTCCACCGACTCCAGTTCCATCTTGCCGGCTTCGATCTTGGCTAGGTCCAGCAGATCGTTCACCATGGCGAGCAGCGACTGCGCCGATTGCTTCACGATTATGGAGTACTCCCGTTGGGCGCCATCCAATCCCGTCGTCATCAGCAACTCGGTCATGCCGATGATTCCGTTCATTGGCGTGCGAATCTCGTGGCTCACCGTTGCCAGGAAGCGGTTCCGGGCGTCCATCGCATGCTTCGCCGTCGTCAGCGCGAGGGCCAGTTCTTCGTTCTTCGCCCGCAATTCCTCGGCCTGCGCCGCCAGTTCCGCCTGCGAGAGTTTCAGATCGGTAACGTCCTTGGCGACCATCAGCCGGGTATCTTCTTCCGGAATCGAACTCACGCTCCACAGCAGCGAGCGCGCGCTCCCGTTTTTGGCGATCCACCGGTTCTCGATCGTATAGCTGCCGGCGTGCTTGCGGATGCGGGCCACCAGATCCGCCGTCGCTTGCAGGTCGTCCGGGTGAATCAGTTCCGTCCAGTGCCGGGTATTCAAGTCGTCGATGGTATAGCCGAGCGTCTTCTCCCACGCCGGATTCAGCTTGCGCCACGTCCCTTCCCCCTCGACGATCGCGAAAAGGTCCATCGACTGGGTGAAGAACCGGTCGAGCAGCGCCGCCGCCTGCCGCCGCTCCTCCTCCACCTTTGCGATCTGGCCCCGGGCCTGTTCGGCCTCACGGGCGCGCTCATTCGATTCCTGAACCAGGTGGACCAGCAAACCCAGCAAAAAGATCCCGTTCAAGCCGCAAAACAACAGCATGTCCGGCCAGGCAGGGAACAACGCCTTTACCAGCCCGGGAGTCGGCGTTACGCTGAGGGTCAACTGGATATTCGATAGTTCGATTCGCCGGGTTGCAGGCTGATTGAGCGCTGCCGGAAACCGGAGGAAATCGGCCGAACCGGGCGGGGCTTGCTGCTCGAAAATCATTCGATCGCCGTTCACGACCGATCCATTGAGCTGGTTCAAGACGAGATCACGCGCGAGATGGGTGCGCACGATCTCGGACGCGTTGCACGAAGCGATCAAGTGTCCGTGGTCGCGCTGCCGCACCTGAAGGGGAGCGATCAGAATGAGGTACGGCTGGGCGAGATGGCGGCCGTGAAGGAAGGAAGCGACCCCACGTCTCGCTTGCGCTTCCGCTACAAGCTGCCGCCAACTCTCCTGGATCGCCGGATTCCGGTGGGCGGGGTTGACCGTGCCTCCACCGAGCGGCTCGAAAATCCCGCCGGGACTGTGCCAACC
>CAYPUQ010000018.1:0-32734 GCA_964413655.1 uncultured Solibacteraceae bacterium
ATGGATACCTCCTTGTTGGGTCTTCCACATTGGAGGTCTCCAGGATGATCCCAGACATGATCCCGCAGCACCCCCCTCTCTCTGACCTGCCGGCCGGATCGCGGTGCGACCCGCCCCCGGCAGGGAAACGGGAACAGTTTATCATGCCCGTCCGCGCCAGCCAAGGAGAAAGTGTCTTCGAATTATCTTTGATTTATCTTTGTGCTTCGCTACGGAAGCGCCGGGGCGCGCGCATTCACCACCTGATCGGGATGAGCGTCCGCGTCATAGTTCGGGTAGAAGCCTGCCGTGGCGAACGGATGCATGATCCGCCAAAGGTCGCGAACCCAACGGATATTTTTCTCATCGTCGGCAGCGTCCGGCCACATTCCGATGATGACGAGAGCATGACGGGCGCTGCGATGCGAAACGGCTGTTGACTCGTCCGCAACCCGGCTCACGGCACCTCCGAGACTGTACACGACGATATGACTGTACGGCGCGGGGATTATGATGCTCGACCATTAGCCGGACCGCCGCCGCCGGAATGGAGTCGAGATAGACCGACTTCCAATAATTCCGCAGCCCTCCAGGATTGAAGTTCTCCACGATGCTCTGCAGCGCCGTGTAAGGCATGACGGTCACCCTGGTCTGACATAGGTGGCCCGTATGCCCGAACGGGCGCGAGCAAGCGCTCGCCAGTAGCAGGTTCGCCGCTAAAAAATACAGACCAATTGCGGACTTTGTCCCGTCAGGAAGGGTGCCGAGAGCCGCGACCGCACCAAGTTCGTCAGGTGCGGTCCGAAGGAAGTGGTCATAGGTTTGGAGGAGTCCGGCAGCGGAATTCATCGGATACAGCACCATGCCGCCCAGGACGGGACCAAGGGTGTGGACAACGAGACCGCCAGTCTCTGGCTGTTGCTGATCGGCGCGCACACGGATCGTCACGTCGAAAAGTATGCGGTCCAGTTGCTGGCGTCCTGTGCCGGCGTTCCGGGTTGCGATCCATTTAGCACCACCTGCGATCGCCGGGTGGGCGCGCAGGCTCTCGGCATCGCCGTTCCAAGATTCTCTCAGAAGCTCGTGCTTCTTGCAGGAGCCTCGACAGGCGGTCTGGCGACAGGAACGAGACCCTCGCCGGGGCGCGTCCGTCCTGGCCGCCGGCGGCAGCAGTACGTCCAGGGACAGAAACTCCTCTGGGAGTGGCGCCACCAGCGGCATCGCCGTTGATGCCGCTGTTCTCGCCGCCGAAGGCGGCCATGACGCTAACGGCTTCGCTGGTCAAACCGGAGTGCAGGGCTAGTTCGGGAAGGTGACGTTTATCGCTGGCGCGACCCGCTCCCGAAAAGAAGCGGGCCACGACTTTACCATCTTCGTCCGGGCGAGCCAAGGGGGCTCTCCCACGAAACCACTTCGTGCAGAGTCACGCTTTGTAGGCTCATCGCGAACACGCCATCCTCATACCGCCCGGTCAACGGCGTGCCGGCGGGATCGAGCCGCACGTCGCGCGGCCGGGCCGCCAGCCGGAGCCGCAAGTGAATTGGCCCAACCGGAGGAATGAAGTCCACCGCCGCGTAATTGGCCGCCACTTGCATCGCCGTCGTGTTGATCAGGTGCAGTTGTCCGCGGCCGGCCTTCTGCCGAAGGACCACCTCCACTGTGTGCGGCGCCGACACTTCCGCCAGCGGCTCCGGGTACAAGCGGGACATGATCCGTCCAACAAGCCGCCTGACCTCCGGCGCATGCGTGGCGGAATAGACGCTGCCGAGTGGCCCAAAGAACCCGGCAACAGCTCCCTGCCCCATCCGCGCAATTGTGGCCGCCGGAACGCCCGCGCGCGTCGAATCGAACGCCGGATACCGCTGCAGCAGAACCTCGGCGCCCATCAACCGCACATCCACCCATACCCCCCGCAAGTTCGCGAACACCTCCTCGCCCGGTATCCAGGCCGGACGGTCCGACGCCACGCCGCTCACCGCCACGCCCAGCACGCCGGAGAACAACTCCGCGTTCACCGCGCCCGCCACCAGCAGGCGCCCGCCGTTTCGCACATACTCCGCGAGCGCGGCGGCAACGTGATCGCCAACCTCCGTCCACTCCGGCAGCACAAGGCAGGGATAGGCCGCCGCGCTTTCGGCGAGTTTCCAGTCCGGAATCACGTCCACCGAATAATGGTTTTCTATCAGCGCATCCACCATTCCCTGGGCCGGTCCCTCGGCCGCGCCCCATCCGCCGAACAGTTTGTTGCCGGTCCGGTATAAACCGCGGCCCGAGAAAACGACGCCCACCTGCGGAACCGTCTCCGACTGAAAGCAGGCATCCTGACGGGCGCGGCAGAACGCCGCAACGCGAGCCATCACGTTCACGTGGCGGTCGTCCACATGCCCGGTCCGCGTCGGCTGGTAGTAGATCTGGAAACCGCCGCCCTGCGCCAGCACGATCGAAGCTTCCTGCATCAGATTCGCGGCCGGCTTGTGAATCGGACCCACCGGGTTATTGCGGGCACTTTGAAACCCCCACGCCATCAGGTCCCACGGCATTCCGGTCTGCCCCATATAGCGTGCTTGCAGCCGCGCCTGCGAAATACTTGCATTACCGAGGTAATCGCCGGAGATAAAATCGACGGGCAGGTCCGGCTTCTCTGGAACGAACGTCGAATACAACCAGTTGCTCGCGATCTGAAATCGCGGCCGCTGCGCGCGAACCGTCTCGATGTAATGGCGCACATACCGCCGGAACTGCTCGCGATTGAATTCGAGGAATTCGTTCCAGCCGGGATCGCCGGCCTTCTTCGGCAGCTCGCCGAAACCGGTGGCTTCGAGGAATGCTTCGGCGGCACGCGGCGAATAGTCCGGACGTGTGGACCAGCACTCCCCATCCACCCAGACGCCGTCGAGATCGTACTTCGCCGACACTTCCAGCAGTTGCGGAATCATCCGTTGGTCAACGTAGGGACCATACGTGCTCGTGTTGTTCTCGTCCCGCTTGCCATCGGCGTCGAGACGCGCCCATTCCGGATGCGCCTTCGCGGCCGCGGTATCCCAGACGCCGGAAAAATGGATATACAGGGCGACGCCCTGGCGCGCAGTCACCTCGCGCCAGATCGCCAGCGAGTCTTTCGCCATTCCCGCCGAAGGCCCGATTTCGGACGGATACCCGAGGTAGCCGTTGTGCCCCTTGCAGTCGTACTGGACGTAGTCGGGCTGAACGCGCGCCAGAAAACGTTCCACCATCTCCGGCGTGAGATCGCGGCCGAGTTCTTTGTCTTCGGCGCGCGGATGCAGGTCGAAGTGAATGCCGAAAAAGCTGTCTTCGCGTAGTTTGCGTGGCGGGGCCCGCTGCGCGCGCACTTCGAGCGGTGGAAGCGCGGCGGCGCCAACGGCGAGCGCAAAGTGTCGACGGGAAAGACGCATGACGCATACAGTATAGCTATGCCGATTGATCTGAACGGAAAGAAGGCCGTCGTAACCGGTGGTGCGAACGGAATTGGATTGGCCTGCGCGAAGGCGCTCGCGGAAGGCGGCGCGGAGGTTGTGGTTTGGGACCTGGAGCGCGAGAATCCGCACTTAGTAGCGGCGGGCTTCGGAGCTCGGGGCCTGGCCGCCGACGTGACGGACGAAACCTCCCTCCGCGCGACGTTCGAAGCCACCGGGACGCCCGATATCGTCGTCGCGAACGCGGGCACGGCGTACATCGAGTCGTTGGAGGAGACTCGGCGCGAAACCTGGGACCGGACCATCGCGCTGAACCTGACCGGCGCGTTTCTGACCGTCCAGCAGGCGGCCGCGCGCATGAAAGAGCGGCGCCGCGGTTCCATCGTGCTCACGGCATCGACAAACTCCTACGACGGCGAGGCCAACCTGGTCGCCTACAACGCGAGCAAGGCGGGCCTGCTCGGCATCGTCCACACGGCCGCCAACGAGCTCGGCCCTTATGGAGTGCGGATCAACGCCGTGTGCCCGGGCCTGATCCGGACGCGGCTGACGACCGGCACGTATACCGACGAAGGTGTCTTGAAAGACTACTTCCGCGCGATCCCGATGGGCCGCGGCGGCGAGCCGGAGGAGGTGGCGAACGCAGTCGCGTTTCTGGCGAGCGACCTGGCCTCCTTCATCACCGGCGCGGCCCTGCTGGTCGACGGCGGACAGATGGCTTCGAAATTCGCAACCTGGAACGACGAAACCGCCGAATTTCTCAAGGACCGTTGGGTCCTGCGCGAGGGCCGGTAGGACCTTTTCGCGGATAGACGACGTCTTGCCGGTGCTCTGCCCATTTTCGTTGTTCTACACGCTTCGGGCGGAACGCCCACCCCTCGCCTTTCACTCACCGATTGGGCGGCTTACCGCCAGGCTGGGCTACCCGTTGGTTCAGGTTGCGGGCGTACGGACCCGCGGGCAGTTTCCGATAACCGGCCTTTGGGCCCGTGCAGCCGACGTGTCCGATGTGGCTCATCGGGCTCCTCCTGCTTTGGAGCCCGGGTTTCAACCGGGCACCCGCCCAAGACGTCTGCCAGGAACAGACGGCTCGGAGTTGCTCAGCCGCGGCCTCAGCCCAGCGGAGGTAGAAAAACGGATGTCAGCTTGTGGCTCCGGACGGAATTCGTATCCGATAAGGCCGGCGAGAGTAGCGCGCGCCGAGGCTTCGGGCGCAGGCACCCGCAGTCCGGCGTCAACGCACGGCAACGGTCACGCCGGCGCGCGATGGACGGCCGCCGACGAGGAGCACCAGCGGAACCGACGAGCCAACGGGTGTGTCGGGAGCCAGCGTGCAGTTCACCTGTAGGACGCCTGCGACGAAGCTGGGCGCCGCGCCGGCAAAGCGAACCGCGCACGGCCTGCCTCCCGCCAGCACGGCAACTTCCTCTTGCGCCAGAAAAGTCCCGGTCGTAACCGAAGCGGTGCGGGCGGGCGGACTGGTCTGGCCCTCGCCCGTGGCGTAGATGACGATATCCTCGCCGCGGCCTGCCGGGTTGGCCTCGGTATTGGTTGTGCCGTCCTGGTTGAGTGCCGCCGCCTGGTTCTGGCCGGAGGCGTCGATCGTGAAGATGCCGGGATTGGCCGGGACCGCCGGGTAGGTCCGCGCATTCGACCGGCGTCCGTTCAGCTCGATCGCGATAGCGGCTTCGGAAACATTCTCCACCTCGTACGGAATAACGGCGTTCACTTGGCGATCTGAGACGAAGGTCAACGGCGAGGGGATGCCGTTGACGAGTAGACGCACACCAGCCAGCGATGTATCCACGTCACCGGCGCCGGTGAGACGCAGGCCTGTGTCGGGCACGCCTGGCAGTTCACCGTAAGCCGTGACGATCAGGCCGGGCGAGATAGCACCTTCCTGTTGGGCGGCGCCGTGGACGGCGGCGCTCAGATGCGGTTCCAGCGCGCCGGAACTCGTGATGATCATCGTCACCGGCATCGGGGTGGAGACAGCGCCGTTACTTGCGCGAAAAGTGAGGGTTCCGCGGTATTCACCGGCGGGCCGGTCACCCGGCTGCAGGGAGACGGTGAGCGTCGCCGGTACCGTTCCGGCAACGGGCGAAACCGAAAGCCACTCCGGATCGGATGAGAGAATCGTGAAACCAAGACCGGCGGGCTGGCTGCCAAGCTGAACCGTTGCGCGGATGGGAACGGGCTGACCGGGAACGTATGTGAAGCGCAGGCTGGAAGGGACAGGCGTAAAGCGCAACTGCGGCGTGATGTCTCCAGTCAGCGCGACGGGTAAGACGGTGGAGGCGGCTACGTCGGCGGTGAGGCCCAAGATCTGGATGGGCAGTGTGGAGTTCAGCCGCACCATTCCATTCGAGGGGATCGGCGTGTTGGGGAGCAGTTCGGCAAGCCGGCGGGTGGTTCGAGCGCCGCCGGGCAAGGGCAGGGTGGCGCGCTGCAGGAAGTCGCCGCCGGGGGAGAAAAGGAGGATTTCGATGTCCGCTTCGGCGGCGTTGGGATTCTGGAGGCAGACGGCGTCGAACCGGCTTGCTGTGCCCGGTTGGGGCACGGTAACGGTCAGCGAAGCCGTTCTCACGGTTACCGCCGGAAAGGCGGTCAGCGTTGCGTTTAGTAACGTGGAGTTGCTGATGGTAGCCAATTGCGAGCGGAACGAGGAGTAAAAGGACACGGACTCACCGCCCGGATTGCGAGCCTCCACGCGGCGGCCATGGAGGTGGGTGTCTTCGCCGAGGGAGACTTCCAACTGGTTGGCGTTGACATAGCGTGTACCGGACGTGCGAACGCCGTCGATGGAGGCGAGTGTCTGCGGCGTGAAGCCGGAGCCGTTGATACGGACCGCCGAGCCGGTGACGACCGGACCGCCGCCGGGAACGACACTGCCGATGTTGAGCGTTCCACCGACCGAGATCGACCCGGCGCGGCGCGTGATGGTGTAGGCGCGCCCGAAGTCGTCGAAGAGGATCGATGTGGGGTCGAGGTTGACGGTGAGACGGGCGCCCGAGCCGAGGAGGGTGGCGGCGCGAAGATTCACGACGAGAAACGGCGACCCCGCAATCGTGCCGAGCGTCGCCGAGGGGGAAGTGAAGCGGATCGTGACGCCGCCGGAGCGCAGCACCGCGGCACCGCCCGCTTCGCCGTCCGGGCTCAGCAACGCGAGACTATCGACGGATTCGACGATCTGAGGCTCAAGCGGGAGTTCGAGAACGCCGCCGGAAAGGGGCCGGGGCTCGCTGAGCGAGACCCACAGTTGGATGATGCCGCCCGGGGTGACGATGGCGTCATTGAGGCGCACCTCCAAAGTCTGGGCGTTGAACGAAAGCGTTGCGAGCAAGAGTAGCGTAAGCAGGCGTGCCATGAACGATTCCTCCGAGAATCGGTGCGGGAAGCTGGCTCCCGTTCGGCGCGATTGTACCAGAGCGGGGCGGGTAGGATGAAAGGACGTGATCACGATATTGATGCTGGCGGCGTTGTGGACGCCGGAGGTTTTATGGGAGGGCGGAGGAGCGGCTCTTCGCGGGGGTGATCTGGCGGCCGGACGGTTGTTCGTTTGGGGGGACGGTGTCTGGAGCATCGATCCAGGCGAGCGGTCGTGGAGCCGGTTGGCAACCGCGAATCTCGGCGAAGGTGGATGCGTCACCGATGTCAACGGCGACGGAATCCCGGACGTCATGGCGCCGTCGAGCGATGGGATGGTCTGGCTTGGCGCGCCGGGGTGGACACCCCGGGTCATCGACGACGGAGCGCGTTTCCAGGACTGCCTGGGAGCAATCCTGTTCGGCCGCCGGGGTGTGCTCGTGGTGCATCAGGGCATTCAGGTGCGGTTCTACGAACCGCCTCGAGAGCCAGATGGCAAGTGGTCTTACCGGGAGATCTATTCGATCTACACTCCTTCGTTCCAGGCGGGGTTGCTGCTTGCCGACGTCGACGGCGATGGACGGCCCGATATTCTGAACGGGAACTATTGGATACGGTCGCCGGAGCGGTTCGATCTCGGCTGGCGGCTGTTCGCTATTCAGGACTGGTGGGACGGGCCGGAGTCGGCAGCCGTCAAGTTGACGTGGTTGGAGAAAGGCAAGAGGCTCGTGGCGGCCCAGAGTAAGGAATCACCGGCGCGGCTCGCCGTTTTCACACGTCCCGCCGATCTCCAGCAGTTCTGGTACTCAAGCCCGGTTGCGGAGTCCAGCCCAGTGGGGGGACTCGCCGTGGCCGAGGGCGGCATTGTTGTAGGCGAGCGGAACGGCCGGGTGCGGGCTTTCTCGCTGGACGACGGATGGATGCCCGTCGCCGAGGGCCATGGTGGACCGGTACTCGGGATGTGGCCGGTTAGCGGTGGTGTGCTGTCTTTGGAACCAAGCCGCGTGGTTCTCTGGCCGACTCAACGCCCGCCGCGGAGATAGGCGTCCTCGCCGCGAATCCAATCCTCGCGGACGGGGACGAAAACGTCGAGCGCCAAAGAGTCCTCAATGGCGTGGACCTCGTGCGGCACGTTCGGGGCGATCTGCATCACTTCGCCCCCGGCCAACTCTTCTTCGCGATCGGGAAACACGAAACGAAGGCGCCCCTCCTGGAGTAGCGTTATCTGTTCGTTTTCGTGGTGGTGCAGCGGAACCACCGAGCCTTTGGGGAGAGCGAGGCGGGACACCGTGAGCCGTTCGGCATGGATGACCTGGCGGACGATTCCAGCCGTCATCTGTTCGCGAGCGATGTCATTCCAGCGGAGCAGTGGCATCAGGGCGTCAGTGTATCATGTGAAATGGTTTCTCTATGAAGGGTATCGTTCTCGCCGGCGGCACGGGTAGCCGCCTGTTTCCTCTTACGAAGATCACCAACAAACATCTCCTTCCGATTTTCGACAAGCCGATGATCTATTACCCGATTCAGACGCTTGTCGACGCTGGTATCCGGGAAATTATGATCGTTACCGGCGGCCGGAACTCGGGTGGCTTTCTCCAGTTGCTGGCCAACGGCAAGGAGTTTGGGCTCAAGCATCTGGACTACACGTACCAGGAAGGCGAAGGCGGCATCGCCGACGCGCTGTCGCTAACGGAGCACTTTGCCGACGGCGGCAAGATTTGCGTGGTGTTGGGCGACAACATCATCGAAAAGTCGATCCGGCACGCCGTGGAAGCCTTCGAGAAAGTGGACAAGGGCGCTCAGATCCTGCTGAAAGAGGTGCCGGACGCGGAGCGCTTCGGCGTGGCGGAGATTGAGGGCGACCGGATCTTAGGCATCGAGGAGAAGCCGGACAGACCCAAATCGAATTACGCCGTCACGGGTATCTATATGTACGACGCAACCGTCTACGACAAGGCCCGTGAACTGGTTCCGAGCGGGCGTGGCGAACTCGAGATTACCGACGTGAACAACGCCTACATCCACGAGGGAACGATGAGGTTCGCTTTCCTGGATGGCTGGTGGACCGATGCGGGCACCTTCGAGTCGCTGCTGCGGGCGGCGAACCTTGTAGCCGGAGGAGGAATGGATGGCCGCGATGAGTAGTCCGGCAGCAGCGGTCACCGAGATCGCAACGCCGCAAAACGATCTGGGGATCGGCAGTGTGATCATTTCGCCGGACTCGGCCGAACTGATCGATGGCGTGGTGCTGACCCCGTTGGCGCTGTACCCGGACGACCGCGGCTACTTCATGGAAGTCGCGCGGATCGGGAAGGGGCTGGTGAGCGAGTTTCCCGCCGAATCGACGCAGGTTTCGATGGCGCTGAGCTACCCTGGCACAATCAAGGCGTTCCATTTCCACAGGAAACAGACGGATTATTGGGTGCCGGCGTCGGGTATGTTCCAGGTGGCGCTGGTGGATCTGCGGCCGGAGTCGCGGACGTTCGGACGCCGGAATACAATCTACGCCGGCGCGCTGCGGCCGTGGTCGGTGCGGATTCCGCCGGGGGTCGGGCACGGCTACAAGGTGGTCGGTTCGCAGCCGGGCATCTTGGTCTACGTGACCGACCGCCACTACGACCCGAGCGACGAGGGACGCATCGCATATAACGATCCGGGAATACATTACGACTGGGAGTTGCAGCACAAATGAGGCTTGTGGTAACGGGGGGCGCCGGATTCATCGGCTCGGCGTTCGTGCGGTTGGCGCTTGGCACGGGCGCATCGTTCGAGATTTGGAATCTCGACAAGCTGACCTACGCGGGAAACCTGGAGAATCTGGCGCTGGTGGCGGAGAATCCGCGACACCACTTCGTGCGCGGCGATATTTGCGATGCCGAAGCGGTTCGGCGGGTTGTGGAAGAAGCGCAGCCGGATGCGGTGGTACACTTCGCCGCCGAGTCGCACGTAGACCGGAGCATACTGTCGCCGGAGCCGGTGTTCGAGACGAACTTGCGTGGAACCTTCGTTCTGCTGGAGGCCGTGCGCACCGCGCGAATCCCCCGGTTTGTCCACGTCTCGACCGATGAGGTCTATGGCAGCGTGCCGGCGCCGCACGAGGCCGACGAGGGTTATCCGCTGAAGGCGAGCAGTCCTTACTCAGCCGCTAAGGCGGGTTCGGATCTTTTGGCGCTCTCCTACTTCACCACTTATAAGATGCCGGTTCTGGTGACGCGCGCCTCGAACAACTACGGGCCGTATCAGTTTCCGGAGAAGCTGATCCCGTTGATGATCTCCAATGCGTTCGAGGACAAGCCGCTGCCCGTGTATGGCGACGGCATGCAGGTGCGCGACTGGCTCTTCGTGGACGATCATTGCCGCGGCATTCTCGCGGTGCTGCGCGAGGGCCGCGAGGGAGAGGTCTACAACATCGGCGGCAATTGCTCGCTCCCGAACCTGCAAGTAGTGAAACGGATCCTGGCGGCGACCGGCAAGCCGGACAGCCTGATTTCTTACGTGACGGACCGGCCGGGGCACGACCGGCGGTATGCGCTGACCAGCGAGAAGCTGATGCGCGAGACAGGTTGGACGCCTGAGACAGGGTTCGAGGATGGGCTCGCGCGGACGGTCGACTGGTACCGGCAGAACGCCGGCTGGGTGAGCCGGGTGAAGTCGGGCGAGTATCGCGAGTACTACGAACGCAATTACGGCGGGCGCGAAGCGGCGGTAGTGGACTGAGTAGGCGGTTATACTGAGGTCGATATGGCTAAACGTCGCGATCTGCTGAAATTGGTGGGCTTCTCGCCTGCCTTCCTATTTGCCGCTGCCGGCAACAAACTTCCCGATGCGGTTGTCTTTTCGAAACAAGCGAAGCCGGCGCAAGAACCGTTCGGCGAACTGCTTATCTATTTCGACGGTCCTACCGAACTCCTCAAACACATGACCGCGGGTAGTCTGCGGCTGAAGCCGGGCGCATCGCCGCACCCGCCGCACAAGCATCCCGAGGAAGAGTTCCTGCTGGTGACCGAGGGCACGGGCGAGATCGAAGTCGAGGGAAAGGTGACGAAGGTCGGACCCGGCACAATGATGTACTGCGGCGCCGAGAAGATGCACGGCATCGTTAATACCGGCAAGACGCCGCTGCTGTTTTACTTCTACAAGTGGATGTAGACCCGCGCCGGCGCTGCCCGCTAGGTGTTCCGTGGGACAATGGCAGGTAATTCCCAGAGGGACACTGCGTCACTAGCCCGTCCCCGATTCTCGAGGTCCAGACCATTTTGATCGTTGTCGATCCAACTAAGCTGAGCCAGCACTTCGATTCGGCCGCCGCCGAAAGGAAGTGGGACGAAGTATGGCAGGAGTCGGGCGTGTATCGCTACCGGCCCGGTACGCCGCGCGAACGGAACTTCGTCATCGACACGCCGCCGCCGACTGTCTCGGGATCGCTACACGTGGGCCACGTGTTCAGCTACACGCACACGGACCTACTGGCGCGGTTTCATCGGATGGCGGGGCGGAACGTGTTCTACCCGATGGGATGGGACGACAACGGCCTGCCCACCGAGCGGCGGGTTCAGAACTACTTCCACGTGCGCTGCGAACCGGGCGTCCATTATGAGCCGGGTCTGAGCCTGGAAATGGCCACCGACGAGCGGCGAAAAGCACCTCCGAAGAAAGTCTCCCGCCAGAACTTCATCGAACTGTGCCTGCAACTGACGGTGGAGGACGAGAAAGCGTTCAAGGCGCTCTGGCAGCGGCTTGGGCTGTCGGTGGACTGGCGGCTCGAGTATTCGACAATCGACGAGCGCTCGCGGCGGATTGCGCAGCAGAGCTTCGTGGACCTGTACCGCGATGGCCACGTCCACTCTATGTTCGCGCCAGCGATGTGGGACGTCGACTTTCGCACGGCCGTAGCGCAGGCCGAAGTGGAAGACCGCATGGTGCGCGGCGCTTTCCACGACATCGAATTCGGCGTGGAAGGCGAGGAGCGCACGCTGACCATCGCTACCACGCGGCCGGAACTCCTGGCGGCCTGTGTGGGGGTGACGGCCCACCCGGACGACGATCGTTATCGACCTCTGTTCGGGAAGCGCGCGATCACACCGCTGTTTCGCGTGCCCGTGCCGATCTTCCCAAGCGAACTCGCCGATCCCGAGAAGGGCACCGGCATTCTGATGGTTTGTACCTTCGGCGATCAGACGGACGTGCAGTGGTGGCGTGAGCAGGAACTCGATCTGCGGCAGGTTATCGCCCCGGACGGCACCTTGAAACCGGTAGAGTTCGGGTCGGCCGGCTATCCGAGTCTTAACCCGGAGGCGGCCAATGCGTATTACGCGCGGATGGCCGGCAAGCCGGTGCGGGAAGCCAAGAATCACATCGTTGCGATGCTGGCCGAACCTGGTGGGGCCGCCTACGGTTCGGAGCCGCCGATGAAGGAACCGCCGAAGCCGATCGAGCACGCCGTGAAGTTCTTCGAGAAAGGCGACCGGCCGCTTGAGTTTCTTCCAACGCGGCAGTGGTTCGTCAGACTGCTCGACAAGAAGGAACGGCTAATCGAACTGGGAAACCAGATGCAATGGCACCCCGGCTTCATGGGCCTGCGGTTCCGCAACTGGACGGAGAACCTCGGCCTGGACTGGTGCATTAGCCGGCAGCGCTATTTCGGCGTGCCATTTCCCGTTTGGTATCCGCTGGACTCTCGCGGCGAGCCGGACTACGATCATCCGATTCTCGCCGCGGATTCAACCCTGCCGGTGGATCCCACCGATGCCGTCCCATCCGGCTATACCGAGGAGCAGCGCGGCCAGCCCAACGGATTCCGAGCCGAATCGGACGTGTTCGATACCTGGTTCACTAGCTCGATGACGCCGCAGATTGCCATCGACTGCGAACCGAACAAGACGGCGAAACCGGAGCTCTTTCCGATGGACGTGCGGCCGCAGAGCCACGAGATCATCCGCACGTGGGCGTTTTACACGATCGCCAAGGCAATGCTCCACGAGAAGACCGTGCCGTGGACGAACGTGGCGATTTCGGGCTGGGTGCTCGATCCAGATCGCAAGAAGATGTCCAAGAGCAAGGGCAACGTGCTGACGCCGGTGCACCTGCTGGACCAGTACGGCGCGGACGCGGTGCGCTACTGGTCGGCTTCGGCACGGCTGGGATCGGACACGGCGTTCGACGAGAAAGTGCTGAAGATCGGCAAACGGCTGGTGACGAAAATCTTCAATGCGGGCAAGTTTGTGCTCCAGCAGACGGCCGAGACAGGAGCGATAGCGGCGCCGCTCGACCTGGCGTTTTTGGCCAGACTGCGGCAGTTGATTGGCCGGGCCACGCGGTGTTTCGAGGAGTACGATTCAGCCGTCGCGCTCGCTGAGACAGAGAAGTTTTTCTGGAGCAATTTCACCGACACTTACTTGGAGCTTTCGAAGGCGCGCTCGCGATCCGAGACCGGCGCGGCGGGGCGCGCTTCCGCCGTGGCGACGCTGCGGCTTACGTTCGACGTAATGCTGCGGCTGTTCGCGCCGTTTCTTCCCTACATCACCGAGGAAGTGTGGTCGTGGGCGTTCGCCGAAGAGAAAGGGGCGGCCAGCATTCATGGCGCGCCCTGGCCGTCGCTCGCCGAACTGGAGCACATTCCCGCGCCCGCCGACGAGGACTTGTTCCCGCTGGCGGTCGGACTGTTGGGCGCGATCAACAAGGTGAAGAGCGAGAAGGGTGTGTCCGTGGGTCGTCCGATTGAGTCGCTAATCGTGCTGGCGAACCCGGCCACCGCGAGCCGCATCGAGCCGGTGCTGAACGACGTGGCCGCCGCCGTCCGTGCGGTTGAGCGCGACCTTCGCGTGAAAGACTCCCTGGCCGACGCTGAGTTTCTGGTGGAACAGGCAGTCTTCGCCACGGCCGGGTAGCGTGATGAGCCTCCCGCTTCGTGGTGTTCTGCCCGCCGTTGTCACGCCGTTCGATGCCAACGAGGACTTCGCTCCAGCCGCGATGGAGCGTCTGCTCGATCGTCTCTTCGCCAAAGGCGCACACGGAATCTACGTGCTCGGGCAGACTGGCGAGGGCGTGCTAATTCCAGTACACGCACGGAAACGCGTAGCCGAGGTCGTGATCGGGGCCACTCCGGCGGAACGGCTGGTCGTGATCCACGTGGGCGCGGCGCGGACCGCGGACGCCGTGGAACTGGCGCGTCACGCATCGCGCGCGGGCGCGCACGCCGTGAGCAGCTTGCCGCCGGCTGGCGCGCTGAGCTTCGGTGAAATTAAGGGATACTACCAGGCTCTGTCCGGTGCATCCGACGTTCCGCTGCTCGTTTACTTCTTCCCGGAGATCTCCGCGGCCGTCCGGTCGGCGGAGGAGATCCTCGAACTATGCGCCATCCCGAACGTCATCGGGCTGAAGTTCACCGATTTCGACCTGTTCAAGATGAGACGCGTCGTCCACGCCGGCTATACGATCTTCAACGGCCGCGACGAAGTGTTCGCCGCCGGATTGCTGATGGGCGCCCATGGCGGCATCGGCAGCTTCTATAACCTCGTTCCCGAACTGTTTGTTCAGGTCTACGATCTGGCGGCGCAGGGTAAGTGGATGGAGGCACGCGGCGTGCAGGACCGCATCAACGCCCTGATTGCGATTACCCTGCGCTGCCCGCCGTTCCCGGCCATTAAGCAGATGCTGGCCTGGTCGGGCTTCGACTGTGGCGGCTGCCTTGCGCCGCGCCGTCCGCTTACTTCCGATGAGGAATCGCGGCTGCGGCGGGAACTTCAGGAAGCCGGCTTGGCCCCGGACGGTTTCCTCCAATAGCCGATGTATCCGGCACTGCTGCTTGAAGCCGCGCGGCCGCGATTCCGCGCGGTGGACTACGCCGTGCTGGCCGTCTACCTCGCGGCGATCGTGCTGATGGGCGTCTGGCTGTCGCGGCGCAATCGCAGCACGGACGACTTCTTCCTCGGGAGCCGCCGCATTCCGTGGTGGGCGGCCGGTCTGAGCATCTACGGCACACAACTGAGCTCGATCACCTTCATGGCCATCCCGGCGAAGGCCTACGACACGGACTGGACTTACGTGCTCGTCAACGCCTGCATCCTTCTTGTTGCGCCGGTGCTGATCCTCTTCTACGTGCCTCTCTTTCACCGGCTGCGCGTCACCACGGCCTACGAATACCTGGAGCGGCGCTTCCATCTCGGCGTGCGCCTGTTCGCCAGCGGATTGTTCGTTGGCTTTCAACTCGGCCGCTTCGCCATCGTGCTGTTCCTGCCGGCGCTGGCGTTGGCGACGGTCAGCGACACCAACATCTATCTCTGCATCCTGTTGATGGGCGGCATGGCGATCGTCTACACGTTCTTGGGCGGCATCCAGGCGGTCATCTGGACCGACGTGCTGCAGGCAATCGTACTGTTGGGCGGCGCGCTGCTGAGTCTCTGGCTGGCGGTGTGGAGCGTTCCCGGCGGAGTGGCCGCGGCCTTCACAACGGCCGCACAGAACGGCAAGTTCAGGATGTTCGACTGGTCGTGGGACCTTACACAAGCGACAGTCTGGGTGTTGCTGGTTGGCAATTTCGCATCGGTGCTGGCGACCTACACCACGGACCAGGCCGTGATCCAGAAATTCCTCACAACGCCGACTGAGAAGAAAGCGGCGCGATCCATCTGGACGAACGCCTGGATGACGATCCCTTCGACGCTGATCTTCTTCAGCATGGGCACTGCGCTGTGGGTGTTCTACCGGGCCTATCCCGAAAAGTTGAACCCAAGTCTTGCGACGGATGCGGTCTTTCCGTGGTTCATCGTCCAACAGCTTCCGGTGGGGATCGCGGGCCTGGTAGTCGCCGCTTTATTTGCCGCGGCGCAATCAACGGTATCGAGCAGCATGCACAGCATGGCGACGGCGCTCATCGTCGATTTCTACCGGCCCTTCCGGCCGCGATCCGATGACGCGCGACGGCTCCGCCTGGCCCGGATACTCATCGTGGCGCTAGGAACACTGGGAACGGCCGTTGCACTGGTGCTGGCGACCTACGACATCCGTTCTCTGTACGACACTTTCCTGACGCTGCTCTCGCTACTGGGTGGCAGTCTGGCCGGGATCTTCGCGCTGGGCGTTTTCACGAGGCGCGCGCACGGCTCCGGCGTATTGCTGGGTGGAGCACTCAGCGCGGCACTGGTCCTCGCGGTGCGGTCCTGGACCGGCGTCCACTTCTTTCTCTACGCTGCGGCTGGTTTGAGCAGTTGCGTGGTTCTCGGCTATTTGGCCAGCTTGGCGCTGTCCGCGCCGGCGCGGAACCTCGCCGGGCTTACGATCTACGACCGCGATGGCACGCTACACTGATTGAGTTGATGCTTAAGACGATTCTCGGAGGAATCGCTCTCGCGGCCTCGGCGCTCTGTCAGCAGGCACTCGATTTCAGCGCGATCGACCGGACGCTGGAAGGTTCGCTCAGTTCGTTGAACCCCGGCTTGTCGGTGCGCATCGAGTTAGAGGGCCGGGTGCTCCATGAGCGCGCCTACGGGAACTACGAAGTGAACCGGAGAGTGCCCATTGCGTCAGCCACGAAGTGGTATTCGGCGGCGGTGATTCTCGCGCTGGTGGACGAAGCCCGGCTGAGCCTGAACGACACCACGGCCCGGTATCTACCCGAATTCACCGGCGACAAAGGCGCCATCACGCTGCGGCAGCTTTTCAGCCACACGTCGGGGATCGTCGCGGACGCTCCTTGCATTTTCAACTCCACGGTTACCCTGCGTGAGTGCGTGACGCAGATCGCCGGGCGGCCGCTTCTGTTCGCCCCAGGCACGCGATTCCACTACGGCAACGCTGGCATGCACGTTGGCGCCGCGATGGCCGAAGCGGCGACGGGCAAGCCGTGGGCACAGCTCTTCGAGGAGAAACTGGTCGAGCCGCTGGGGATGATCTGCACGCGGCCGGATGGGCTGGGCTCGGCCGATCATCCAGTGCCCGCGGGCGGGGCCGCTTCGTGCGAGGAGGATTACGCGAAGTTCCTTCAAATGTTGGCGGCCGGCGGCGTTCACGAAGGCCGGCGGATCTTGAGTTCGGCCGTCGTGAGCGAGATGGAGCGCGACCAGACAGGCGGGGTGGCGATCGACCACTCGCTCTATGAAAGTTACGGAGACCTCGACCCGCAACTCCCGCTCTTGCGGTACGGGTTGGGTGTCTGGCGCGAGCGCGGCGACGCGCGAACCGGCGATGCGTTGGAGCTGAGTTCCCAGGGCGCGTTCGGATTCAGCCCATGGGTCGACTTGGAGCGCGGCCTCGTGGGCGTCTTATCGGCTAACAGTTCGCAGGACCTGATTATGCCGGCCTACCTCGAACTGAAGGACCTTTTGCGTCAGATGGCGCCACGGTGGACCGAACGTACCACGTCGGTGACGAGCGGCGCGAGCTTCCGGCTGGGCCCGGTTTCGCCGGGAGAGCTTGTGTCGCTCTTTGGCGTTGCGATTGGTCCGGCCGAAGCGCGTACACTCTCGCTGGCGGAGCCGGGCGTTGTCGCCAGCATCCTCGGCGGCTACCGGGTGCTGTTCGACGGCCGGCCGGCGCCGCTGATCTACGTCGGCTGGGACCAGATCAACACCGTGGTTCCCTTCGGCGTCGAGGGCAAAGATCGCGTGACAGTAGAGGTGGAGCGGAACGGCGTTGCGGGTCCACGAACCACGGTAGCAGTCGCGCCGGCCTCACCTGGAATCTTCACGATTGAGTCATCTGGAAACGGCGGCGGGGCAATAGTCAACGAAGACGGCACCGTCAATAGTCCGGCGAACCCCGCCCCGCGCGGGTCCGTCATCGCGATCTACGCGACGGGTGGCGGCCAGACCGATCCACCCGCCGAGGATGGAATGGTTCAACTTGGCGCACCGCGCCTGCGCCTGCCGGCGCAGGTCCGCATTGGCGGTGTGGACGCCGGGGTGGAGTACGCCGGAGCGGCGCCCGGTTTGGTAGCCGGTGTGCTTCAGATCAATGCAAGCATTACGGAGAATCATCCGATTGGCGACGCCGTGCCCGTCGAAATCGCGATCGGCGGAGTCGTGAGCCAACCGGGCGTGACGGTGTCGGTTCGTTGAAGCGGACCGGCGCGAGATCGCGGGAGAACTGAACATGAAACGCAACCGTCCGTTGTGTGCCGCGGCCTTGTTGTGCAGTGCGCTCGTATGGGGCGCGATGCCGCTGGCGGCCCAGGCCCCCATTGTGGCCAACCCCACCAAGCTCTCGTTCGTCCATCAGATCAGCCGCCCGATCCCACCGCAGCAGACAATCAACGTCAGCGGTCCCGTGGGCCAAACGGTGAACGTAGCGACGAACCAGAGTTGGCTGTTCGTGAACACCGTCCAGGGACAGGCCTCGTTTGACGTCAACGTGATTGTCCTGCCAACAGGGCTCACCGCCGGCAACTACGCGGGCAATGTCACGCTCACCAGTACCGGTGCACCGAATTCGCCGTTGGTTATCCCGGTGTCGCTGACGGTCAGCACCAGCACGCTGCTCTCGGTCAGTTCGGCAGTTCTGAATTTCTCTCACACCCTGAACGGAACGCCGCCCGAGGCAAAGAATCTCACCGTGGCGACGACGGACGATTCCTCGCTTGGCGTTTCCGCGGCGGCAGCGACCGACAGCGGTGGTCCGTGGCTGAGCGTAGAGCCGAACGCCGCCACCGCGCCAACCACGCTCTCCGTGTCGGTGAATGTTGGAGCCTTGGGCGCGGGCACGTACACGGGACGAGTCATCGTCGCCGCGGCGGGGGCCGCGAACAGTCCGGTGACGGTGGACGTCGTACTCACCATCGCCGGCGAGGTCTCATTGACGGCCACGCCGGCGAGCCTCTCATTTGTCTACCAGGTTGATGGACCGCCGCCGCCGAACCAGGCGGTGGCAGTGGCCAGCACGGGCGAGGCAGCCGCATTCACCGTTACCACCAATACGGCGAGCGGCGGCCAATGGCTGTCGGCGTCGCCGACTAACGGAACAACGCCCGGCAATCTGAGTATCGGCGTAACACCGTCGGGTCTGGCCGCCGGCGCCTACCAAGGCACCGTGACAATTCAGAGCGCGAGTGCGCCGGGTGGTCCGGTCACGGTGGCGGTCACGCTGACGGTCACATCCGAACCGGTGTTGGTGGCTGAACCGACGGCGCTTTCGTTTGCCTTCCAAACCGGCGGATCGGCGCCGGCGCCGCAGATGCTGGTCGTCTCCAATCCTGGTAATCCGCTTTCACTGACTGTCGCGGCGACGACTGCCGGCGGTGGCAACTGGCTGAGCGCTGCGCCCACGAGCACCAGCACGCCAGTTGCATTATTGGTGTCGGTGAATACGGCCGGCCTCGCGCCCGGCACTTATACTGGGAGCGTCGTCTTGACCGCGGCAGGTGTGGCGAACAGTCCTCTTAACGTGCCTGTGACGCTGACTATTTCCGCGACGCCGCTGCTACGGCTCAGTCGCACCTCGGCGACCTTCCACTACACGACTGGCGGCGCCGCCGCCACCGCGCGCGCCGTCAGCGTCACCAGCACTGGCGCGGCCATTTCCTACAACACTTCGGTGAGCACTGCCGCTGGCGGTAATTGGCTGGTGGCGACCCAAGACTCGAACTCGACACCGTCCGAGGTCACCATATCGGTGAATCCGGACGGACTCGCTACCGGAGTCTACACCGGAACCGTCCAGCTTGCTCCGAGCCAGCAGGGCGGGTTGGCGCGCACGATTTCGGTTCGGCTCACCGTATCGGCGGCGGCGATTTTCAATGTCGATACGGCGCCGCTGACTTTTGACTTCGCCACTGGAACCTCGGCGCCGGCCAATCAACAGATCCCGGTGAACAGTACCGGGGCGGCATTCGGATACAGCGCGACCGTAACTACGCTGAGTGGCATTGGCTGGCTCGTAATCTCGCCCTCGACGGGCCAGACCGGACAGCCGATTACAGTCGGGGTTAATACGAGTATCGGGGCTGGGAACTACGTCGGCCTCATCACTGTTTCGTCCTCCGGCGTCGCCAACAGTCCGCAGTACGTGCCGGTTCTGTTCCGGGTAACGGCGGATTCCGCGTTGCAAATCAGCCCCGGTCCACTGACCTTTACACAGGTGAGCGGAGCCGCTCCGCCCTTGGCTCAGAAACTGATCGTGGCCAGCACAGGCACGATCTTGACTGTAAACGCCAGCGTATCCACCCTCACGGGCGGCAATTGGCTCTCTGTCACTCCCAATAGCGGTCTCACTCAACTCGAGATCAACGTCAATGTCAATGCCGGATCGTTGCAGGCCGGTACGTACACGGGCGCGATTCTGATTCAGGCGGCCGGAGCGGTCAACTCGCCGCAAAGCGTGCCGGTCACGTTGAACGTCGTTTCCCCCACAACTCCATTGGTGGCACTGCCGGCATCGCTCACATTCAGCTATACGCTCGGCGGGACGGCGCCGCCGGCTCAAAACATCCAACTCTCGGCGGCCACGCCGCTCCAGTTCATGGCAAACGCGGGAACCACCGGCGGTGGGACTTGGCTGCAGGTTTCGCCGGCGAGCGGATCGACCCCAGGTCCATTGACCGTCAGTATCAATACCGCGAACCTGAATGTCGGCGTCCTTTCCGGCAGCATCGTTGTCGAGGCCGCCGGAGCTTCCAATAGCCCTCTGCAAATTCCAGTTACTCTGACCGTCTCCGCCGCGCCGATGACATTGACAGTGTTCCGGCACGCGGCCAGCTATGCGCCGGTAACCGCCGTCCCAGGCATGATCGTCAGCGTTGGGGGCGTTGGGCTCGGTCCGGCGGTTGGGCAGTCGGGCCAAGTTGTGAATGGCCGGTTGACGACCCTGGTGGCGGGGGTTCGCGTGCTTTTCGACGGCATTCCCGCGCCGCTGCTGTACGTGTCGTCCGGACAGATCAACGCGGTCGTGCCCTACGAGGTTGCCGGCCGGTTCGCAACCCGGGTTGAAGTGGAGTACCAGGGCGCCCGGAGCAATGCGCTGGATCAACGTGTGGCCGAGACCGCGCCCGGAATCTTCACGCTCAACGCGCAAGGCTTCGGCGAGGGCGCAATTCTCAACGAGAACTACTCGATCAATACGGCAGGAAATCCCGCTCCGCGGGGATCGGCCGTCATCATCTACGCCACCGGTGAAGGCCAGACCACGCCGTTCGGCGACACCGGGCTCGTCATTGGTGGACTCTTGAAACGCCCACTAGCCGACGTGCGGGTGCGCATTGGGGGGGGCGAAGCCGCCGTCATCTATGCCGGCTCGGGTCCGGGACTGGTATCGGGAGCCTTGCAAGTGAACGCTCTGGTTCCCCTGGGCATCGCACCCAACGCGGCGGCGCCGATCGAGCTGATTATCGGTGGTGTGCCGAGCCAGGCCGGCGTCACGGTGGCGGTCCAGTAGTTCTACCCGCGGGCCAATCTCCGTGTACGATAAGGAATCGGATATGGCCCCCGACAGCCTCACGGCCGTGGAGGTCCGGCTGCTCCGCGCGCTGAGGAGGCCGGACCGCATTCAGCGCTTCCTCGACGAAGAGATCTCCTACAACAAGGAGATTGGCGGCGAAACCTGCCGCTCGCCGCGCCGCGTGCTCCGCGATCGCACCGCGCATTGTCTTGAAGGGGCGCTGTTCGGCGCGGCTGCGCTGGAGGTTCTCGGTTACCCGCCGCTGCTCGTGGATTTGGAAGCCGAGCGCGACGACGACCACGTGCTGGCCGTCTTCCGCGTGGGGGAATGCTGGGGCGCAATCGCCAAGTCGAACTTCGCCGGTCTGCGATTTCGCGAGCCCGTCTACCGGTCCCTCCGCGAGTTGGCGATCTCCTACTTCGAGCACTACTACAACCTGAGGCGGTACAAATCGCTGCGGACCTACTCCCGCCCGGTCAGTCTCAACCGGTTCAACCGGATTCGCTGGCGGACTTCCGAGGAGGATCTCTGGGAGATACCCGGTTATCTGACGACAATTCCGCACACGCCGCTACTGACCCCGTCGACGCGCCGCTCGCTCAGCCGGATGGACCGTCGGCTCTTCGAAGCCGGCCTGCACGGCGCCGTGCGTTAGCCGTTTACACAGCTCTCGCCGGAGCCTTGCCGTGCCGTTGCGTCGCGAATCCGATGATCGCCCCGACAACGGAGCCCGGAATCATGATCTCCCAGTAGTAATGCTCGCCGGTCTCCGACGGCTGCGCCGCCACGGCCCACGCAAACAGCAGCGCCAGCACGAATCCGAACGCGATGCCCTTCCAGACCGACTGCACCTTGCGCGCAAAGAACCCGGCCGCGAGGCCCACGATCATCCCCTTAAACGACGAGCCAATCAGTATCCCTGCCATGTAGGGCCTAACCTCCGGCGTAAACCAGGCAGTCAGACCGTCGCAAAAGCCGAGCACGATCCCAAGAACTAGTCCAAGTAGTGGTTTGTTCATTCAACCTCTCCGCTTGAGTATTACGCAAAGAAGCGATGGTCTTTAGAACAAAACTGAGAATCTAAGCCCGCGCTATCGCCCCGGCGTGCGCCTGGATCTTCCGGATCGCCTCCACCGTCTGCTCCATCGCGGCGCGGCCGCCCAGCAGGAAGTTCTGCGGAAACCAGCAGCCCTGTTCGGTCAGCCGGTCGTTGGCCGGGCACTGGTTCTGTTCCTTCCACTGTTTGAGCCGCTTGTCGGAGTAGATGGCGCGATAATGGCGCGACCCCAACACTTGCTGGAGGAAAGGCTCCTTGTTGAGCGGCCGGTAACCGGCGGTCACCGGGAACCCTTCGGCTCGCAACGCTTTCAGAAACGCGGCCCGCGGCAGGCCGGCGAACCCCTCCTGTTCGTAGCGGAACATGTAAAGGTGCAGCCCGTTCCTGGTGCAGCCGTCGTACTCCCGTGCCGGTTCGATGCCCGGCACCTCGCGCAGCAACCCGGTAAGATACTTCGCGCACTCTTCGCGGCGCCGGGACTGCTCTTCTAGCCGGGTCATCTGACTTAACAGGACCGCTGCCTGGAACTCAGTCATCCGAAAATTTGAACCGGCGGCCTGATAGGAGAAATCGCCGGC
This sequence comes from uncultured Solibacteraceae bacterium, assembly GCA_964413655.1. Lineage (GTDB taxonomy): Bacteria > Acidobacteriota > Terriglobia > Bryobacterales > Bryobacteraceae > CAYPUQ01. The sequence goes on from CAYPUQ010000018.1 coordinate 22,779, forward strand.
GTCCGGCTTGCGCGGCCGCCCTTGGCCATGGAAGGTGTAACACCGGTCGATCAGATCGGAGTTGTTGCTGATGATCGCGCCGCCTTCGCCGCAATTGATGTTCTTCGACGCCTGAAAGCTGAAGCAGCCGGCATCGCCGAGCAGGCCGACGTTTCGCCCGCGCCACTGGGCGAGCCACGCCTGGCAGGCATCCTCAAGCACAGCCAGCTTATGCTTGTGGGCCGCCGCCATCACGCTGTCCATGTCCGCGGGCGAGCCACCAATGTGGACGGGCAGAATTGCCCGCGTGCGCCCGTTGACCAGCGGATCGATCTTTCCCGGGTCCATCTGGAAAGTCTCGATGTCGCTGTCGACGAACACCGGGAGCGCGTGATGCATCAGGATGACATTCACGGTCGCGACGAAGGTGTACGGCGCCACCAGTACCTCGTCGCCCGGTCCGATGTCGAGCCCGCTCAACGCCGTGTACAGTGCCGTTGTGCCGCTGGTGGTGCAGAGCGCGGCTTGGGCGCCCGTCATGCGCGTCCAGGCGGACTCGAAGGAACTCACCTTCTGGCCGGAGCGATTCCAACGCCCGCTGCGCAGCGCTTCCAGGAGACTGCTTTCGTCCTTCTGGTCCCAAACCGGCCACGACGGAAACGGCTCCGTGCGGACCGGGCTCCCGCCGAGCACGGCCGGCTTGGCTGTCGCCGATGCGCTCGCCGCGGCGACGGAAGACGCGGCCAGAAAGCCGCGCCGGGTGATATCGGCTTGCATGGTTGTTCTCCCGCTCCCTTTGTATCAGGTCTAGTCGGACCGTGGCGTCACCTCGATCAGTTCCGCGTACGGCTGCCCATTCTGCTGGCGCACGATCGTGCGCTTCACTTGCGGGTTGACTTCACCCAGCGCACGCAGGAATCCGTTCGAGGCTGCCGGAAATTGGCGATGGCCCGCCCCATTCAGCAGAAACACGCCGCCCGCGCGAATCTCCGCGTCCCACGACCGGCCGAGGCCGCTCCGGTGCTCCGTGGCGTCTCCGAAAATCTCGCGCGAAGCGATCGCGCCCCCCGTCAGGTAATAGAGACTGTTCTGCAGTCCCCAATCAAGGACTTTCACTTCCTGCCCTGGGTACTTCTCCAGCAAATGATCGGCCAGCGTGAACACAGCATCCGACCAGACGCCCGCGCCGCCGGTCCTTCCCAGTCCCTGAACGGCGGCAGCTTGCCACCACAGCGCCGACACAATATAGAACACTCCGGCCGCGCCGACGCCAAGACGAAGCCATCGCCCACGGGCCGCGATGGAGGCTCCGGCCAACACGGTCACGACGGCCGCCAGCGGAACCAGCACGATCAGGTGATGCTCGGAAACCTGAAGCCTTGTCGCGAACAGCATCCCGCCAAGGGCGAGGAAGGTTACGGCAACGCCTCGCGCCCAGCGCGGTATCGCGAGACACACGGCGCAACTCACCAGGACGATGGCGGGCAGAATCCATCGCTGCCAGTCCGGAATCGGGGGGCCTTCCCACATCGCCCGATGCTCGCGGTCCGAGAGCAGCACCTCCGCGTAGAGGACCATCCGCGTCGCCAGTTGACGGCCGACGGGTTCTTGCGCACTGAACATGCCCACGGCTTCCCACGTGCCGCCGCGTGAAACGACTTGGTAGAACAGGAACGGAAAGCCGCCGAATGAACCACCTGCAACCGCCGCCAGCCAGTTCCGCCGCGGCTCGAACAGCCGCTTGCCCATCACAACCAGCGCTCCGCAGAACACCGCCGCCAGAAGCCACGCGAAGTTCGCGCGCGCCCAAATCCCCAGCCCCATCGTCACTCCGAGCCAGAAGGCCGCGCCCGCGCTTTCATCCCGGACGTACCGGGCTAGCGCGAAACAGAACAGACCGAAGACGCCCATCCAGACCGCGATCGCGCCATGGTCGAAGACGTTCTGCGCAAGGTAGGCCGGATGGATCGCCATGATCCATGCGACCACAGCTCCGGCCGCCGGGCTGACGCGCGAGCTTACCAAATACGCCAAACCGGCGATTCCCGCGAGCGCCAGCACCAGCGACAACACTCGCAGCACTTCGACCTCGGGACCGAAGACGGCGGCCAGCGGCAGCAGGAGGTATTCCTTCAGCGCGCCTACGTATCGCACGGTCATCACCGGCAAGCACCGGCCCACCCCGCAGAACCACGTATCCGGATCGTGCGGCAGCGTGAACTCGCCGGGCGACTTCAACACGTGAATAGCGCCAACCGCCAGCAGAGCTTCGTCGTATTGGAGACCCGGACCCTGCGCGATCGTCAGCGCACCCAGTAGCAGGAAAGCGGCGAACGCGCACCATGTAATCCAGCGCCACTTCTGCTTATCTGAATCCACCGTGCGATCCATCCTATTGGGTCGGTGAACGCCAGAAGCTTCCGCTGGGCCGGAAAACGACCGACACCGCGCACAAGGTAGCCGCCATCAGCACCACAAACGTCCTCGCCAAGGACGACAGCCGCTTGAGCGGAAATCCATCGGGTAGCAGCCGGTCGGCCGCCGCGAGGAGGTATCCGCCGGACTGCACCGCCACCAGCCAGACGTTCCACGGTGCGGGCAGAAAAACGGAAGAAGCGAACGCGCCCATCAGCGCGAACGGGAGGAACAGCCGCCCGAGCTTGTGCGAAACGAAGTGGAACCACATCCGATTCCGCGGGCCGAGCAGCGCCGGGAGGCGTCCAGCCAACTGATAGACCCCGGCCAGCGTCCGCACCTTGCGCCGGAATTCCGTGTCGAGAGCCGTCGGATCGTCGAAGGCGCGCGCCTCCTCGACAAAGACAATCCGGTAGCCTTCGAGGAACGCCGTCATCGGAAGATGCACATCGTCGAGCAGCGTATCGGGCGGCAGCGGCCGGGCTAATGCCCGCCGCATGGCATAGATCGCGCCCGTCGCGCCCATCACCGAATCCACCCGGCTTTGCCGCCGCCGGATCCACTTCTCGTAGCGCCAATACAGTCCCACACGTTCCTCTTCGAGATCGCCGCTACTCCGGATCATCAACTCCCCGCTCGCCACGCCGACGCGCGGATCTTCGAAACAGGAAACCAGTAGCCGCAGGCTCCTTGGATCGAGCGGCTGGCGCACGTCGGTGAAGAACAGAATCTCCCCCTCGGCCTCCTCCAACCCGCGATTGATCGCCTGCGCCTTCCCACCACGCGGCAGCGAAATCAGCCGCGCCCGCTCGCACGCCGCGGCGATTTCGTGCGTCCGGTCCGTGGATCCGTCCGAGATAACCAGGATCTCCATCAGCTCCGGCGGATAGTCGAGCGCGCTCAGCGAGTCCAGCTTGGCTTGCAGCCAGCGCTCGCCGTTGTGGACCGGCAGGATCACGGAGACGGACCGCAACTCTTCACCGCGTAACACCGGATACGGCCGGACGCGTGCCAGCAGTTGCAACAGTACAGGGTAGCCGGCCAGCACATAGACGACGAACCCGGCGCAAAGCAGGAACAGGACGAGCGCCGTCATTCAGTTCTCCGGCCGTGCCGCCGATAGTCGTGGCGCACGCACTCGTGCGTGCCGAGCCGGCACTCGTGTCGGCTCTTGCGCCGCCAAGGCGCGGTTGCCATGGAGGGTGTGCAATGGACCACCTCCACGCGAGGGGCGCCCCGTGGGCCGCCTAGCTCCGCCGAACTGGGCCGGCGGCCTGCCCGGCTGTTTCTTGGTTGTCTGAGGGTATGCATGGGGAAAGGTCGAATCAACCGGCCCAAGCTTTTGCCGCCGCAACCAGCGCGTCCTCAAATTGTTGCGCCACGCTCGCCCAGGAAAACCGTGTTCGGACCAAATCGAGCGCCGCGGCGGACACGGCCTGACGTTCTCCGGCGTCGTTCAACAAACGAAGACACTCATCGGCAAACGCGGCCGGACTGTCGGCGATGCGGATGTCTCGCGGCGGGTGGACTGTCAGACCCTCGGCGCCGACCGCCGTGCTGACCACCGGGGCGCCGGCCGCCATCGCTTCGTAGATCTTCAAGCGGGTTCCACCGCCTACGCGGAGCGGCACCACCGAGACCCGTGCGCCCCAGAGCCACGGGCGTACATCCGGCACCGTGCCGGTCACACGGGTTAAGGGGTCGCCATTGGCGAGTTCGAGGATCGCCTTCGGCGGCGCGCGGCCGACAATGGCAAAGGTGCAGTCGGGCTTCTCTTTGCGGATGAGCGGCAGCACCTCGCCCGTGAACCATTGCACTCCGTCGATGTTCGGCATCCAGTCCATCGAGCCCAGGAAGACCAAATGGGCTTTGAATTCGGGGGAGACCGGACGGGTGAAGTAACCGGTGTCCACGCCGGTTGGCACGCTAGTGACCGAGGCCACGCCGAACATCGATCGCATGAGTTCGGCATCCGCTTCCGACACTGCCACGACCGACTCCGCCACGCGGCAGGCGTCGCGCTCGTAGCGGAACATCCGCGCCGCCTGGAGACGCAGGTATCCGCGCCGCACGGGGTCGCGCGCGTTCGCGGCCAGCCGCCGCCAGATCATCGTTTCGACGTTGTGCTGGAAAAGCACCGCTCCCTGCAGGGAGGGGAAGTTGATCGCCGACGCGAGAAAATCGCATACGACCGCGTCGAAGCGTTCGGCGCGAATCAGCCGCTCCACCAGGTCCTTCATCTCTCGCGAGTGGAAGCGTGCGAGCGTCACCGGCACGTTGGAGAACAACCCGCCGCCCACCTGGAGAGCGAAGCGCAACGAGTTCTTCGGCGACGGACGAAAGGGCACGGCCCGGACATGACTGCAATACTCGGCGCTCCGCGCGGGTCCTTCCGGCTCACTGGGATCGGCGAGGCCGGCGTAGTGGATCTCGTGCCGCCCGTGAAGCTGCTTCAATGTTTCCAGCGTGCGGATCTGGCCGCCGCGCGTCGTGGGGTGCAGGAAACCGGTGTTCACCCAAAGGATCTTCACGACATGGGCCCCGCCACGGCCGGGATCAGCGCGGCTTCGGACGCCGGCCCAAGCCTGCCCTCGATGAACACCTCGCTCCAGATATGCAGGTTGAGCAGACGCCAGACGCGGTCCGTGGCATCGATCTCGCCGGCCCGATAGCGGCCAAAGAGTTCGTGAAGCGGCTGGAGGTGGAGATGTTCCGCGACGAATCCGCCCGGGTCGAGCATGGCGTCATACAGAGACTGGCAGCGGTCGTCGCGAAGCCATTCCCGGATTGGAGTGGGAAACCCCTGCTTCTCGCGGTAGACAATGTCGCGCGGCAGCAGGTCTTCGACGGCCTTCTTCACGATGTACTTGCCCGCCCCACGCAGCTTTAAGCCTGCTGGAACCCGGTACGAGAAGTCGACAAACGTATGGTCGAGCAGTGGGACGCGGCTTTCGATGGAGCAGGCCATGCTCATCTGGTCCTGCTTCATCAGTAACTCCACCAGGTAAGTCTTCTGGTCCGCGTAGAGCATTCGCTGGAGCGGTGACAGTGTGTGCGCACCGCCCGCATTGTAATGCCGCAGGAAACTCTCGTAGGCCGGCCGGCCGGGTTGCCGAAGCAGTAACTCCGTCTCCTCTGCGGAAAAAGCCGAATAGAAATTATCGAGCAGCAGCGAGGTGATGTCCTCGCGCAGGCCCACGAACGTGTGCTTCAGCTTCCGCCGCGCATCCGCCGGTAACATCGAACTACGGTCCACCTGCCCGCGAATCCAGGACTTCAATTCCTCGGGCAGCCACCGGTAGTAAGGCAGCCAGCGCAGATTGAGTAAGTAGTTTGCATAGCGGCCGTAACCCGCGTACAACTCGTCGCTACCCTCGCCCGTCAGCACAACCTTCACGTGCTTGGACGCCAACCCGGCGACAAAGTACAGTGAAACGCTCGAAGGCCACGCGATAGGTTCGTCTTCATGCCAGATGAGCCGGGGCAGGGAATTGAAAAAATCGCCCATCCCGAGCTTGACTTCGTGATGCTCCGATCCGATGTGTTCCGCGGCCTGCCGCGCGTGGTCGAGTTCGCTGTAGCGGCGCTCGGCGTAACCGACCGAGAAAGTCTTCACCCGCTCATCCGTCATGCGCTGCGTCAGGGCGGCGATAGCGCTAGAATCGAGGCCGCCACTCAGAAACACGCCGAGCGGCACGTCGCTCATGAGCCGCATCTCGACTGTCTCTTCCAGCCGCCGGCGGAACCCGGCCACCCAGCCGGCTTCGTCGAGAATCTCATCCGGACGATCGAGCGGCGGGTTCCAGTATTGTTCCACGCGCGGCTCAATACCCCCGTTCCGGACTTCGATCTGCATCCTGTGTCCGGGCATCAGCTTACGAATGCCGTGGAACATGGTGTTTTCGCCGCTCAAGTAGCCGAATGCCAGGTACTCCGGTAGCACGTCGCTGTCGAACCCGGTTCGCACCGCCGGATGAACCAACAGCGCCTTGATCTCTGAGGCGAACAGAAACACCCGGCCGTCGCAGTAGTAATAGAACGGCTTGATACCCAGCCGGTCGCGCGCGCAGAACAAGGTCTGCTTGCGCGCGTCCCAGATGGTGAAGGCAAACATTCCGCGGAAGTGCTCCACGCAACCGGGACCGTACTCCTCCCAGGCATGCAGAATCGTCTCCGTGTCGGAACGGGTCCGGTAGCGATGCCCGGCACGCTCCAGTACTGGACGAAGTTGGGCGTGGTTAAAGACTTCGCCGTTATAAACGATCCACGCCGAATCGTCCTCGTTTGGCATCGGCTGGTGGCCGGCAGCGACGTCGATAATGCTCAAACGCCGGTGGCCGAGGAAGACCGGACCCTCGTGATAGTAGCCGCAATCGTCCGGGCCGCGGTGGTGAAGGGACTCGGTCATGCGCTCGAGCACCGGGCGCCACTCGGGCACGCCGTCCGCGCTCAAGATCCCCGCAATGCCGCACATGGAAGCCGCGCGGCGCTAGCGGGCGCCGCCCCCGCGACGGGTGTCCTTCACGTCGGGCTTTCGCGTCGCCGGCTCAAGGTCGCCGGTCAGCGCGGCTTCAATCTCGTCGAGATTGGCGCCTACCTCTCTCCCTTCGGCCGGGCAGGCGGCTGGCTGGTTGGCGCATAACCTGGTGCGGGCGAATGAGCTGGCATCCGACAGTCGAAGGTCGATCTGGCTGGGATTCCGGAAGCCGATCGATCCCTCGGAATTGACCCAAGTGTTGTTGTCCGGCGTCAGATTCCTCATGTGCGTCGTCGGGTTGCAGCAGAAGAGGTTTCCGGTGAAGGTCCAGGTGGTCCAAGACTCGTTCAAGCTCTCGATCCCAACCTTGCCCGACGTGATGCGGCTGGCGACCGTGGTGTCGCCGCCAGTGTAAACGTTGAATCGCACATCGAGTCCGGTGCTGATGGCGCCGCCATCGGGGTCCGTAAAGAAGAACGCCGTGCCGTTGCCGCGCGATCCGTAGATCGTGTTGTGCCGTATCGTCAGGCCTTCAATTCCCTTCACCGCGAAGGCGGCGCTGCTGAATCGGCCATCGCGGGTGGCGCCCACCGCAGAGGACCTGCCGCCCGCCGCGGCGCTCCTGGAATCCATGCCATAAGCCAGGTTGTTCTCGAACCGCAGACGCTGGGTCGCCCAAGTGTTCATGATGCCGTATGTCGTGTCGTTGTGTCCGGTGGCCCAGAAAAGCTGGGGGCCGTTGCGGAAGATGTTACTGCGAATGTCTATGTCGGAGATCTGAACGTCAGTGGCGGCCGCTTGCACGGTGCCGCCTTTGCCGGAGCCCGACGGGCCGTTGGCGAGTTGGATGGTAAGCCCGTTTTCGCTGACGGAATCGACCGTCCATAATCCGTCGTGATTCGCGGCGCCCGTGTCCTTCACGTACACCAGCATGCCCGGCCGGAACGGCACGACGGGCGCGGAGACGGCGATGGTGATAGCGCCATCGCGCATCTCCGTAATGTTCTTCACCGGGTTGGTCCCCGGGCGCGGCGTGAGCATGATGAACGCGCCCTGGTTCACATCGGCCCAATTGCCGTCGAACAGGTTACCTTCAAAGACCATCCTCCGCCCGCGCTTGAGTTCCAGCAGGTGCCGGTTCATATAGTTCTTGCCGGTCGTGTTTTGCGGCGATCCGTACAGGTAGGTGTCGGGATGCGAAAAATGATTGCGGCGAACCTCGAAGTCGGCGGGCGGCGTGTGCAGATATCCGCCGTTCGGTTCCGTGAAAAACAGGGAAATACCGATCGCTTCGATGAAATTGTTCTCGATCTTGCCGGGTCCGGGCCCCTCCAGCACATGGATGGCGTAGGACTCCAGGTTCACTCCGCCGCCGGCTTCGGTCCAGGTGTTGACCTTGTGGATGCGCGAGTCCACGATGGCGACGTGAGAGCCGTTCAGATTGGCCGCGACGTGGAGGCGGCCCGGGTAGTCCAGCCCGTGAATATCGCAGCGGTCGAAAACGATGTGGGAGTTGCTGGGATGGCTCGTAATGAGCGATCCGACGAAGCCTTGCTTGTAGTCGCGGTTCGACCATGAGGCCGGTGGCGGATTCGGGACCTGCATGTGGGTGATTTCGACTCCGGCGAACCGGTAGCGGCTCGCGTTCTGCTCGAAGGTAACGCCCGCGTACAAACGTCCGTCGGAGGTGTCGATCACCCGCAGCGGCGTCCACCGGTCCGGCGCCGTGCACCACGAAATGGCTTCGCCGGCCGGAGTGCCGTCCTCGCGAAGGAAGAACTCGTTGAGTGTACAGGAAGCTGGCGGGTCTGTCCCGCGCGAATGCCGGACCTGGCGCCAGGCGGGAACCGTCGTCATGGTGGCGCCCGACCGGATCTCTTGCGCACCCAACGCCGGCATCGAAAAGTGGTCCTCGTCCTCGACCTGAACGATGGCGCCGAATTCCTCCAGTGGCGCCCCGGTGCCGGTCAGGCGGATTACGTCGCCGGTCGCGAGACCGTGATTCCTCGCGGTGATGGCGAGGCGGTCCCCCGCTCGCGATGCCGAGTCGATCGGGCGGGTTTCGGCTGCTTTCGGTTCGCTCTGGCACTCCAGCAGCGCCATGCCGGGCAGGTTGACCAGCCAGAGCAGGTGCCCAGGAAAGCAGGCCGCCGAGACGAACCGGGAGTGGAGTACCCGGGCGGGCAGCGGGTTCGTGACGAAGACCGGCATTACCGCCGTGGACTCGGCCGCGACACGCGTCCCCGGCGGCGGTAGTTTCGAGTCGTCGGCGGGGCGGATCACGACCCAACCATGATGGTTAGGCCGGTTGGGGAAACGGTACTGACCGTGGCACTCGGCTCGCGCGGGAATCCGCACTTCGTAGTTCAGGTCGCCTTCCAGCGCCGCCAAGTGCTTGAAAATGAAGGGCATGTTCGAACAGCTCTCGTCGACAACAAAGGGTGGGCCATACGCGCCGTCTGGCATCGCGGTGGTCACAGTCGCTCTCGGCGGTTCTGGTGGAGCGGGGACCACTGCCGGGGCGGGCAGCGTCGTGAACACGTGGTTCGGCGAGCAGGTTTCGCCCGTGCTGTCCGCCGAGCAGACCTGGTAGTGAATGGTGGTCGCCGGCGTCAGCCCCGAGATGAACCAACTGTGAAGAGTGACGTTATTGACGCCCGAGAGTTGGCCCGTGTACGCCGGACTGATGCCATAACGGATCCGGGTGCTCGATGGCTTGTCCGTGATCCACGTAACTCGCGCCGTGCTGTACGTCACCGCGTCGATCTTCGGCCCGTGTACGACGGACGGCGCGGCATCCGCCCCCCGAAACGTACAGGCGAGCGAAGTGTAAAGAATACAAGCGCTTAGACCGGCGCGCAGCTTGTTGCCGCTCATCGGACCTCCCAGCAGCATCTCTTCATTGTTTCACAGGTAAGAACCCGCATCCAGAGCGTGGCGACGCGGGGCGATGCGGGGATGAGTATGGCACTTCATTCCACGGAAGTGTCGATTTAATCGACGAAACGATTGACTCCGGCCGTCAAACACGGTAATTATGAATTCTGCTTCAGGAGGTTTCAGTAACATGACTTCAATTGCTCAG
>CAYPUQ010000019.1:0-10630 GCA_964413655.1 uncultured Solibacteraceae bacterium
GTGAACCACGAAACATTTGTCAATTGCCGGAAATTGCGATAGTCTCATTATCCGGGTGTCCGCTAAGCAGGTGGTGGGCGGGAACCCGAAATCGCCGGTTCGGGGGCGACGCGACCGAATGCCACTGGCGGTTTCAATGATTTTTGCGCATGACCATAGAATCTGTTACTGTAGTACGGTAAAATTTCTTGCGAATGCAGAATTCTCTGGAGCAGAGTTCTGAGGGGCTAGATGGCACAGATTTTTCGACCAAGTGCGAATACTATCGCCAAGCTGAGCATTGTCCTCGGTGGCCTGTTGGCGGCAGGCGGGCTGATACTGATGAACGCCGTCGACCGGTCGCCCTACGTCACCGGCGTCAACATTCCGCCCGAACAGCCGGTCCCCTTCAGCCATAAGCACCATGTGACCCAGATCGGGCTGGACTGCCGCTATTGCCACACGTCGGTCGAGAAGGCGGCTTACGCCGGCATTCCGGCGACGGAGACGTGCATGAGTTGCCACACCCAGATCTGGGCCGACGCTCCCATGCTCGAACCCGTTCGCGAAAGTTGGCGGTCCGGCCGGTCGCTTGAATGGACGCGGGTGCACGATCTTCCGGAGTACGTCTATTTCGACCACTCCATTCACTTGAACAAGGGCATGAGCTGCGCGGTCTGTCACGGCCGCGTGGACCAGATGCCGCTGGTGTGGAAGGTGAACACCCTCCACATGAGCTGGTGCCTCGATTGCCACCGGCAACCGGAAAAATACATCCGCCCGAAGGAAGAAGTCTTCAACATGGCTTACGAGCCGACGGAGGACCAGATGGTTCTGGGCGCGCGCCTGGTGGAAGAGTACAAGGTTCGGAAGCTCACTGATTGTTCGTACTGTCACCGATGAGCACGCATAATACAACCCCGCAAAAGAGTGAGGCCACGCCCTTCGATCTCGACGCGTTGCGCGCGAAGCTGGCCGCGTCGCAGGGCCCACAGTTCTGGCGCAGTCTCGACGAGGTGGCCGCGACGCCGGAATTCCAGTCGTGGGTGGACAACGAGTTCACCGCCGGAACGTCGGAGTGGACCAGCCCTGTGAGCCGCCGCCGGCTGATGCAGTTGCTCGGCGGAACGCTCGGCCTGGCAGGCCTGACCGCGTGTACGAAACAGCCCGCGGAGCGAATTGTTCCCTACGTTTCGCAGCCCGAGGAAGTGATTCCCGGCAAGCCGTTGTTCTACGCTACCGCGACGGTGCTCGGCGGTTACGCCACCGGCGTGCTGGCCGAAAGCAACATGGGCCGGCCCACCAAAATCGAGGGCAACCCGGAGCATCCGGCGTCGTTGGGCGGTACCGATGTTTTCTCGCAGGCCCAAACGCTGATGCTGTACGATCCGGACCGCCTGCGGGCGGTGTTCCGCGAGGGCCGCGCCAGCACTTGGGCCGCCCTCCTCGCCGCGTTGGAGCCGCTCCGGCTCCAACTGTCCGAAAAGAAGGGCGAGGGGCTCTGCATTCTAACGGAAGCAATTACCTCGCCGTCCCAGGCGGCGCTGCTTCGCGACATCAAAGCACAGTTGCCCGGAATGCAGTGGCGCCAGTTTGAACCGGTGTCGCTGGGCAACGCCTATGAAGGGGCCCGGATCGCCTTCGGCGAGGCCGTCAGTGCCGTGTACGAAGTGACGAAGGCGGACATTATCCTTTCGCTCGACGCGGATTTCCTGAGTCACGGCCCTGGCAACATCCGCTACGCGCGCGAATTCGCAGGCCGCCGCAACCCTAACGCCGATGGGGGCATGAACCGTCTTTACGCGGTGGAATCCTGCCCGTCGCCGACGGGCGCCATGGCGGACCATCGCCTTGCACTCGCGCACTCGGAGGTGGAAATTTTTGCCCGCGCCTTGGCCGCCAAGGTCGGAGTGCAAGCCCCAGCCGCCGTGCCAGTCGAGGATACGGCGTTCCTGGACGCTGTCGCCGCCGACCTGCAGGCGCACCGTGGCCGCGTCCTCGTGATCGCGGGCGAGCATCAGCCGCCCGCCGTCCATGCGCTGGCCGCCGCGATGAACGTCGCCCTCGGCGCCGCTGGTGAAACCGTCCGTTACGTCGAACCGATTGACGCCGAACCGGTCGATCACTACTCCTCGCTTTCGTCGCTGGTGGAAGATCTGAACGCCGGCAAGGTCGAAGTGCTTGTCGTAGTCGGAGGCAACCCTGTCTACTCGGCGCCGGCCGACCTGAATTTCCTCGAGGCCTATCGCAAGGCGAAGATGAGAGTCCGGCTCGGCTCCTACGACGACGAAACGTCGGCTTACAGCCACTGGGTCATCCCCGAGGCCCACACATTGGAGACCTGGGGCGATGCCCGCGCCTACGACGGTACAATAACGCTGATTCAGCCGCTCATCGCGCCGCTATACGAAGGCAAGTCCGCGACGGAGTTGCTGGCCATCTTCGCAGGCAAGGGCGGGCGGACGGCGCACGAACTGCTACGGGAACACTGGCGGGCACAGCAGCCCGGCTCCGGGTTCGACGCGTTTTGGCGGAAGACGCTCCACGACGGATTCCTCGCCGATTCCGCAGCCCGTCCACGGGCGGTCTCGCTGCGGGGCAGTTTCGCGGGTGAGTTGCCCTCACCGCGTGAAACGTCGAAACCCGAGATTCAGTTTCGCCCGGACTCCACCGTCTACGACGGCCGCTTCGCCAACAACGGCTGGCTCCAGGAACTGCCGAAAAAGATGACGCGCACCGTGTGGGATAACTGCGCAATCGTGGGACCCAAGATGGCCCAAAACCTCGGTGTCGGCGACGGGGACTTGGTCAACGTCCGCGCGGACGGCCGCACGCTGAATTTGCCTGCCTTTGTTCAGCCGGGGCATCCCGACGGCGCCGTTACGGTGCACTTGGGCTATGGCCGTACTCGCGGCGGCAAGCTGGCAAACGGCGTCGGTGGCAACGCCAACGCCCTGCGCAGCGCGAAGTCGCCGTGGGTCGCCGGCGGAGGCGAAGTTCGCAAAACCGGCGGCCGCTACAAGCTCGTCACCACGCAGAACCACCACAGCATGGAAGGCCGCGACTTGGTGAGGACGGCTTCGATCAAGGACTACCAGCACGATCCGGAGCACGCGTTCCACACTGGCCATCACGCGCCCAGCGGCGAACTGCAGCTCTTTCCGCAGCGCGAGTACAAGGGCTACGCCTGGGGCATGGCCATCGACCTGAACGCCTGCATCGGCTGCGATGCCTGCACGATCGCCTGCCAAGCCGAGAACAATATTGCGGTGGTTGGCAAGGAACAAGTGGACAACGGCCGGGAGATGCATTGGATTCGCGTCGACCGCTACTACAGCGGCGGCCCGGACCAGCCGGACATTTACCATCAACCGGTGCCGTGCATGCAATGCGAGAACGCGCCGTGCGAGGTGGTCTGCCCGGTAGCGGCAACCGTACACACCGACGAGGGGTTGAACCACATGGTCTACAACCGGTGCGTCGGCACCCGCTATTGCTCCAACAACTGCCCGTTTAAGGTGCGTCGCTTCAACTTCCTGCTCTTCTCGGACTGGGATACCAAGAGCCTCGAAGGGCTGCGGAATCCGAACGTCACGGTGCGCAGCCGCGGTGTGATGGAGAAATGCACTTACTGCGTGCAGCGCATTAACGCGGCTCGGATTACCGCGCAGGTGGAAGACCGCCAGATCCGCGACGGCGAAGTGATTACCGCCTGCCAAGCGGCTTGCCCGACCCGGGCCATCCACTTCGGCGACATCAACAATCCGGAGAGTAAGATCGCGAAGATCAAGAAAGACCACCGCAACTACACATTGCTGGACGACCTGAACGTCCGGCCGCGCACTTCCTATCTGGCGCAGCTGCGCAATCCGAATCCGGCGCTCGAAAAGCCGAAACCGGCCGGCTCTCACTCCGGTCTGGTCACCATCCAGGGGCACAAGGGATAGCAAACGGCGATGCAGGATACAACGGCTCAAGTCAATCAAGGTGCCGCGTTGAAGGAAGGCGATCCGGTTATCGAACCGGGGCACACGTACGGCTCCATTACCGACAAGATCTCCGACATTGTGCTAGTGCGGCCCACTGGGCTGGGCTGGCTGCGCATCTTCGGATTCAGCTCAATGGTGGCCGGCATGCTTGGCATCTCGCTGGCCATCCTCTTCTACAAAGGTGTCGGCATCTGGGGCATCAACCAGCCGGTTGGCTGGGGCTTCGACATCATCAACTTCGTTTGGTGGATCGGTATCGGCCACGCCGGCACGCTGATCTCGGCCATTCTGCTCCTGCTGAAACAGGATTGGCGCACCTCCATCAACCGCTTCGCCGAAGCGATGACGCTGTTCGCCGTGGCTTGCGCCGGTCTTTACCCGTTGATCCACACCGGCCGCCCATGGCTCGCATACTGGCTGCTGCCCTACCCGAACTCGATGGGCATGTGGGTGAATCCGCGGAGCCCGCTCATCTGGGACGTGTTCGCGGTCTCCACTTACGCCACCGTCTCGGCGCTTTTCTGGTATGTCGGCCTCATCCCGGACTTCGCCACGATGCGGGACCGCACCCCTAACCCGATTCTGAAGCGGCTATTCGGGATACTCTCGTTCGGCTGGACCGGGTCGGCGCGGCATTGGGAACGTTACGAGATGTCCTACCTGCTGCTGGCCGGGCTCTCGACCCCGCTGGTGCTTTCGGTGCACTCGGTCGTGTCGCTCGACTTCGCGGTGGGGATCATCCCGGGTTGGCACGCCACAATCTTCCCGCCTTACTTCGTCGCGGGCGCTATCTTCGCCGGCTTCGCGATGGTGCTGACGCTGGCCATTCCGGTCCGCATTATCTATGGACTGACCGACTTCATCACTATGCGCCACCTGGAGTGTATGGGCAAGCTGATGCTCGCCACCGGCATGATTGTGGTCTACGGTTACTGCATGGAGATCTTTTTCGCGTGGTACAGCGCCAACCCCTTCGAGCTGTATATGCTCAAGAACCGCCTGACGGGTCCGTACGCGCCGCTTTACTATGCGTTGTTCTTCTGTAACTTCTTCATGCCGCAGCTAATCTGGTTCAAGCGATTCCGCAAGAGCGCCTTCTGGCTGTTCGTGGTCAGCCAGGCGGTGAACGTTGGCATGTGGCTAGAGCGCTTCATCATTATTCCCGTAAGCCTTCACCGCGACTTCCTGCCCTCCTCCTGGGGTATGTACTATCCATCGATTTGGGATTGGACGACTTTCATCGGAACGCTCGGTCTCTTCCTGACGCTCATGCTGTTGTTCATCCGGTTCGTGCCCATGATCGCCATGTTCGAAATGAAACTGCTGGTCCCGCCGCCGCCGTCCGCGCGGCCGGTGGAAGCGAAGGTTCATCACTAGCGGGGAAGCTGCCCGGAGAAACGCAATGGATCGAAACGGGATTCACGGATTATTGGCGGAATTTCAGAATCCGCACGATCTGGTCGCCGCGGCTAGGCGCGCCTACGCCGCCGGGTACCGGAAGATGGACGCTTATTCGCCCTTTCCGGTCCATGGGCTCGGCGAGGCCATCGGCTTTCGCAGCAATCTGGTCGCGCCGGTGGTCCTGCTCGGCGGTCTCGCCGGCTTGGCCGCGGGCTTCGTGCTCTGCGTGTTTATGGCGGTCTGGGAGTATCCGTTGAACGTGGGTGGCCGGCCCGACTATAGTTGGCCCGCGTTTATCCCGATCACGTTTGAGACGACGATTCTGTTCGCCGCGCTTTCGGCCGTGGCCGGCATGATCGCCCTCAACGGTCTGCCGAAGCCATACAACCCGCTTTTCAACGCACCGAGTTTCGACGCGGTGACGCGCGATAAGTTCTTCCTTTGCATCGAGGCGGCCGATCCGCTGTACGACTCGGAGAAAACCCGCGAGTTTCTCCAAAGTCTGCACAGCCAGGAGGTGACCGAAGTTGCCCAATAGCAAATTCCCGTGGGCGCGGCGCCTCGTGGGCGGTTGCCTGCTCGCCGCGGCCGTCGTAGCAACCGGCTGCCGCCAGGACATGCACGACCAGCCCAGGTACAAGCCGTATGCCGCCACGGATTTCTTCGGCGACCGGCGTTCGGCGCGGACACCAGTGGCCGGCACCGTCGCCCGGGGTCACCTCCGTGAGGACACGCACCTCTATTTCGGCAAGGTGAACGACGCTTTCGCCAGGGAACTGCCGATGCCGGTGACACGCGAACTGCTGACGCGGGGCCGGGACCGCTTCAACATCTATTGCAGCCCCTGCCACGGCCGCACCGGCACCGGCGAGGGAATGGTCGTTCAGCGGGGCTTCAAACAGCCGCCCTCCTATCATGAAGCCCGCCTGCGCGAAGAGCCGGTAGGCTATTTCTTCGACGTGATGACTAACGGATTCGGCGCGATGATCAGCTACGCGTCGCGCGTCTCAGTGGAAGATCGTTGGGCCATCGCCGCCTACATCCGGGTGCTGCAGTACAGCCAGAACGCGACGATTGAAGACGTTCCCGCCGAACAGCGGCAGGAATTGGCAGGAATGGGACAATGACAACTTCGGCACTTACAAACCGGCCGGACCTGGACAAACTCCAGAACCTTGCGCTCGCTGTCGGCGGGGCGGGTGTTCTGGCCTGTGTCGCCGGCTACTTCTCCGACTCTGGACAACTGCTGCGCGCCTATCTGGTGGCCTTTCTTTTTTGGGCCGGGATGGCGTTGGGTTCGCTCGGCCTGCTCATGTTACATCACTTGACCGGCGGCGCGTGGGGGATGGTGACGCGGCGCATTCTGGAGTCGGCTACACGCACGCTGCCGCTGGTTGCCGTCCTCCTTCTACCGGTGCTCCTGAATCTGCCCCAGATCTACAAATGGGCGCGCCCTGACGTAGTGGCAAGTGATGCCCTGATCCAACACAAGATTGGTTACCTCAATGCCACCTCCTTCATTGGCCGTACCGCGCTCTACTTTGCCATCTGGCTGGGCCTGACTTTCTTCCTCAATAAGTGGTCGGCCGAGCAGGACGCGCAAGGCGCCGATTACTCGCGGAAGAAGCTCCGCCAACTCTCGGGTCCAGGCCTGATCTTCTTCTTTCTGACCGTGACGTTCGCCGCCGTAGATTGGATCATGTCGCTCGACCCACACTGGTACTCGACGATCTTTGGCGTCCTCTACATCATCGGCAGTGGCCTCGGCGCGCTGTGCCTGGCCATCATCGGTCTTCGCTTGTTGGCCGTAAAGGAGCCGATGCACGGCCTGGTGAAGACATATCATTTCCACGATCTAGGAAAGCTCACGTTCGCCCTCACGATGTTCTGGGCTTATGTGAACATCTCGCAGTTCATCATCATCTGGGCCGGCAACCTGCCTGAGGAGACCATCTATTACAGCACGCGTTTCACCGGACCCTGGCTGTCGATCGCTGGCGTGATCCTGGTCCTCCACTTCGCACTGCCCTTCGGTCTGCTGTTGCTGCGCTGGACCAAGAAGAACATGCAGGTTCTGGCCACCATCTGCGGGCTACTGGTCGTGATGCGGCTCGTGGACCTGTTCTGGGTAGTTACTCCCGCCTTTATCGAAACCCATTTCACCGTCACCTGGATGGATATTGTGGCGCCACTGGCTCTCGGCGGCCTATGGCTTGGCTATTTCGCGCGCCAACTGAAGCGGCGCCCGCTCCAGCCGGTCGATCTGGAGCGGCTCGCCGCCTACGGAGGGCATCACTAATGAGTGAGCATGTTCACCACGGGTCCCACGCCGCCCACAATCACGAGACGTCCGACGCTCACGTTCCCAGCATCTATAAGTTCGTGGTCGGCACGTTCGCACTCTTATTCGTGTCGATGCTGGCAATGTGGGTGTTGTTTATCGCGCTCGAGAAAACATCGCCCCAAGTGGCTGCGGGCGTCTCGCCGATGGCCGTCGAGCGCGGCCGCGTGATCCCCACTGGACCACGGTTGCAAACCGTCCCCAACGGAAATCTACCCGAGTTCCGCCAGCACGAGGATTCCGTGCTGGCGACTTACGGATGGGTCGACAAGAATGAAGGGGTCGTGCGGATCCCGGTGGACCGTGCCCTCGATGTCGTCGCGGAAAAGGGTCTGCCGGTGTTCCAAGCGCCTCCGGCGGGCGGTTCGGCTCGCCCGGCGTCTGCCCCCACGGCCGCCGGCGTGGCGAACCGGCCTTAGTCAGAGGATGTAGTGAAGGTGAAAAGCAGTATGAAGTACCGATGGATGGCGGCTCCGCTGATTCTGGCCTTCGGCGTCTCGGCGGCGCATCCGCTCTATGCGGACCCGCGCGGAGCGCGGCCGCTCGGTGAAGGCGTCGCCGCACCCACCACGCTGCCCGAACAGTTGAAGGACGTCGGCATCGACCAGCGGCTGAATGAGCTTGTCCCGCTGGAGTTGCAGTTCGCCGACGAGACCGGCCAAGTCCGGCCGATCGGCGAGTTCTTCAGGGGTAAGCCGGTGATCTTATCGCTCGTGTATTACGAGTGCCCGATGCTATGCACGATGGTGTTGAATGGACTCCTGAAAGCCATCCGTGCCGTGCCCCTGACCGCCGGCGAGGATTACGACATCATCACCGTCAGCTTCGATTCTAAGGAAAAGTCCGAACTCGCCGCGGCCAAGAAGCAGGAATACACCGTCCGCTATGGCCGGGATTCGGCCAAGAGGGGCTGGCACTTTCTCACCGGCGACGAAACCAACATTCGGGCGCTGGCCGATGCCGCGGGTTTCCGCTTCAAGTGGGACCCGGTCTCAAACCAGTGGGCTCACTCCTCGGGCATCATGGTGCTCACTCCGGAAGGCCGGCTGTCACGGTATTTCTACGGCGTCGAGTATTCGGCCCGCGACCTTCGCCTCGGCCTTGTGGACTCATCGGCCGGCAAGGTGGGCTCCAAGGTCGATCAGTTTCTCCTGTTCTGCTTTCATTACGACGTCCGGCAAGGTAAATACAGTCTTCTCATCATGAACGTCATCCGTGCCGCCGGTGTCGCCACTCTCGCGACGCTGGCCGCATTCTGGTTCGTGATGGCTCGAAGGGAGAGACGTAAGAAAAAGGATCATGCCGAAAGAATTCCCACTATTTCCTGAGAGCGCGTCGACCACATCCGGTGGCGTCGACGCAATTTATATATTTCTCGTCGCGTTGACGGTATTTTTCTCGCTGCTGATTTTTTCGGCCCTTTTTGTGTTCGCAGTCAAGTACCGTCGCAAGAGGGACGACGAGATCCCCGCGCCCATTCACGGCTCGATGCTGCTGGAAGTTGTGTGGTCGGTCATTCCTTTTGGCATTGTCATGGTGATTTTCGGCTGGGGGACCTGGCTTTACTTCCACAACTACAATCCGCCGGTGGGAGCGATGGAGATCTTTGTTGTCGGTAAGCAGTGGATGTGGAAGGTGCAGCACCCGGAAGGCCACCGTGAAATCAACGAAATGCACGTGCCGGTGAACACGCCCGTCAAGTTGACCATCACCAGTGAGGATGTTATCCACAGTTATTACATTCCGGTCTTCCGCTTGAAAAAGGACGCGGTTCCCGGCATGTATACAACAGCGTGGTTTGAGGCCACCAAACCAGGGACGTACCATCTGTTCTGCGCCGAATACTGCGGCAACCAGCACTCCGGCATGATCGGCAAGGTTCACGTGCTCGAACAGCCCGACTATGAGGCCTGGCTCTCCGGAACTCCGCGCGGGATGACAATGGTTCAGGCGGGCGAGCAACTCTTCAACCGGCTCGGTTGCGCCTCGTGTCACCGCGAAGACAACACCGGTCGCGGCCCCAGCCTCCTGAACGTCTTCGGCTCGCAGGTGCGACTGGAAACCGGGCAAATGGTGCTCGCCGACGAAACCTACATCCGCGAGTCCATCCTGCGCCCGCAGGCCAAGATCGTTCAGGGCTACACGACCCAGATGCCCACCTTCCAGGGGCAGGTCTCCGAGGAGGGGCTACTGCAATTAATCGCTTATATTAAGTCGCTGAGCAAAGAGAGGACCGAAGCGCAATGAGTGCCACTGTCACCACACCTCCAACCGCGGTCGGCTATGGCGGCGAACCGCCCGAGAAGAAGAACTATCTGAACAACGGGGACACCATCAAATCGTGGCTGCTCACCATCGATCACAAGCGCATCGCCATTCTCTACCTGCTGTCCATCACCTTCTTCTTCTTTATTGGCGGCGCGTTCGCCGTGGCCATCCGCCTCGAATTGCTCACGCCGCAGGGCGACCTGTTGCAGGCCGAGAACTACAACAAGATGTTCACCATGCACGGGATCATCATGGTCTTCTTTTTCCTGCTCCCGTCCATCCCCGCCGTTCTCGGCAACTTCCTGATCCCCATCATGATCGGGGCGCGCGATTTGGCTTTCCCGAAGATCAACCTGTTGAGTTGGTATCTCTACATCATCGGCGGCGCGATCACTCTCTACGCCCTGGTGATGGGCGGTGTCGATACCGGCTGGACCATTTATACGCCCTACAGCAGCACCTACTCCAACTCTCAGGTTGTGGCCGCCGCCCTCGGCATCTTCGTTGCAGGCTTTTCCTCCATCCTCACCGGCCTGAATTTTATCGTCACCATCCACAAGATGCGTGCGCCCGGCCTGACTTGGTTCCGCATGCCACTCTTCATCTGGGCGCACTATGCTACCAGTGTGATCCAGATTCTTGGCACTCCGGT
>CAYPUQ010000019.1:10730-32051 GCA_964413655.1 uncultured Solibacteraceae bacterium
GCCATCGCCGTGCTCGGCTTCCTCGTCTGGGGACACCACATGTTCACCAGCGGACAGTCGATCTATGCCGGCATGGTCTTTTCCGTCATCAGTTTCATGGTGGCCATCCCATCGGCCATCAAAGTCTTCAACTGGACCGCCACGCTGTACAAAGGCTCCATCTCCTATGACAGCCCGATTCTCTATGCCTTCGGCTTCATCGGACTCTTCACCATTGGCGGCCTTACTGGCCTGTTCCTGTCGACACTCGCCCTGGACATCCACGTCCACGACACCTACTTTGTCGTCGCGCACTTCCACTACATCATGGTCGGCGGTGCCGTCATGGGCTATCTCGGCGGCATCCACTTCTGGTGGCCGAAGATGACCGGCAGAATGTATCCCGAGGGCTGGGCGAAGTTCGCCGCCCTGCTGGTTTTCGTCGGATTCAACTTGACCTTCTTCCCGCAGTTCCTGGTGGGCTACCTCGGCATGCCGCGGCGCTACCACGCCTATCCCGAGGAATTCCAGATTCTGAACGTCATGTCCACCGCCGGCGCCTCCGTTCTCGGCGTGGGCTATCTGATCCCGATGATCTACCTCGCGTGGTCATGGAAGAAGGGGCCGCTCGCCTCGGCGAACCCGTGGCAGGCGAAGGGCCTGGAGTGGCAGGCGGATTCACCGCCGGTTACCGAAAATTTCCCCACGACCCCGGTCGTCACCGAAGGCGCTTACGCGTACGCCGGCGTCGAAGAGGAGGGCCACTAAGTTGTCCGATCACACCGCAACCGCTACTGAGCTCGATCACGAACAAGGACTGCAGCACCAGTTCGACGACCTCAAGCAGCAGTACGACGCTACGACGTTCGGCATGTGGGTCTTTCTGGCCCAGGAAATTCTTTTCTTCGGCGGCCTCTTTGCTGGCTACACGGTCTACCGCTCGATGTACCCGGAGGCCTTCTTCGCCGCCAGCCATACACTGGACCGGATTGTCGGCGGCTTCAATACCATCGTCCTGATCGTCAGTTCGCTGACGATGGCGCTTGCCGTCCGCGCCGCGCAACTCGGCCAAAAGAAGGCGCTCATTAACAATCTCCTGGCCACAGCCGCCCTCGGCATGGCCTTCCTTGGCGTCAAGGTGTACGAGTATGGCCACAAGTGGCATGACGGCCTGGTGCCGGGTCTGAATTTCACCCATACCGGCCCGCACGCTCAGCAGATGGAGATTATGTTGAGTTTCTACTTCGCGATGACCGGCATGCACGCTTTGCACATGATCGTCGGCGAAGGACTGCTGGCGTACTTCATCTGGAAGGCCTACAAGAACGCCTATACCCCCCGTTATTATGGCCCGGTTGAAATCATGGGCCTGTACTGGCACTTCGTCGATATCGTCTGGATTTTCCTGTTCCCGCTGCTGTACCTGATCGAGTAGCCGCCATGAGTGAACACGTCGAAAACAAACTGACCTATTACCTCGTCTTTCTCGCCCTGGTTGTCGGCACCGTCGTCACGGTGGCCGCCGCCTTCGTCGACCTCGGCCCGCTTAACATTGTCGTGGCACTGGGGATCGCCGGAACCAAGGCCACCCTCGTGGTGCTGTACTTCATGCATGTCCGCCACAGTCCGCCGCTGACCCAACTGGCCGTCGCGGTGGGATTCCTCTGGCTGGTCATCATGCTGATGCTGCTCATGAGCGACTATATCAGCCGCGCTTGGCTGAGTACCCCGAAGTCCTGGTAACTGGACCAAGAGGCGAACGCTACGCCTTCGGGTGCGCCTTGTCGTAGACCGCCATCAGGTCGGTTAGCGAAACTTGCGTGTACTTCTGTGTCGTGGACAATTGGGCGTGTCCCAATAGCTCCTGAATCGACCGCAGATCCGCGCCGCTCGACAGCAAATGTGTCGCAAACGCATGCCGCAGAGTGTGCGGATGGATCGAGCCGTCGCCCGCCAACAGGTCGGCATAGAAGCGGACGATGCGATGAACCGAGCGCGGCGTCAGCCGGTGCCCGCGATGATTCAGAAACACCGCCGTCTCTCCGGCAGCGGGCTCGCGCTTTTCCAGGTGACGCTCCAGCGCGGCCGCAGCCTTGCCGGCATAAGGGACCTGCCGCTCCTTGCGCCCCTTACCGCGGACGCGAACCCACCGCTCGGCGCGGTCGATATCTTCCAGACTTAGCGCTGTCAACTCGCTGACGCGTAAACCGCAGCCGTAGAGTAACTCGAAGATCGCCAGATCCCGCTCCGGAAACGGCCGGTCCAGGCTATCTCCCGCCACGCCATCAATAAGCGCGCTCGTATCCTCTGCGTTCGGGACGCGCGGCAGCGGCTTCGGCGCCTTCGGCGTTCGGATCACCCGCGCCTGATTCACTTCAATTACCTTCTGACGCCGCAGATACTGGAAGAACGAACGCACCGCAGCCAGTTTCCGCCGCAATGTCACGGCCGCGAGCTTCTGCTGATACAGCGCCCCCAGCCACTCGCGCAACGCCAGCGTGTCGATGTTGGCCGGATGCGGCGGCGTGCCGTCCGGCGGCGTGAAGTAGTCGAGAAACTGCTGGAGATCCGACGCGTAATTCCGCAGGGTGTGCTCGGATACGTTCTCGCGGCGCCGCGCCGCCAGGTATTCGTCGATAAATTCGGCCAGCCCCGCCACGTCAGCTCTTGCGCGACCGTTGGGTGCGCGCGGTCAAGGGCGGCGTAATGTTCTTCGTGCGCAAATAGCCCACCATGTTTCCCTCATGGCCCGCCCAGTTGTTGATGCGGCCCATCATCCCACTCACCGTTGCGATGCTCCGCCCGGCTTTCTCGATCGGCTGCACGGCCTTCTCGTCCGTCATCGAACAGGAACGCGGCCTCGCAGTGCGCGAACGACGCCATGATCCCGGCCGCCACTTCGGCCTCCGGCATCGCTTCAGCCGGCTCGACCAAGCTGAACTCGTTCGTTTCCAGGCGCGGCAGGATCGATTTCATCAACGGCCCTTTATTGCGCGCGTAAGGCAGACGCGGCCAATCGGCCAAAAGCGGCGATTCTCATGCCTTCTAGCGTAACCGAGAACCGCTGGCGGCGGTGAGCCCAAAAGCGCCGGTTTGCCGCAACACCGGATAGGGAGGCACCGGTTGCGACGACTGTCTTTGCTCTGGCTCCTGCTGACGCCCGCAATCCTCGCGGCGTCCGCCGAGTCTCGAAACTTGCATAGCGCCACCTGGATTGTCCCGGTGGTGGAGGTGGGTCTTCATCCAGCGGATGGAGAGGAGATGTGGGCCGAAGTCGCAATGGAGAATCGCGGCCGAAGCGCGGTCACCGTCGACTGGATCGTGCGCCACGCCGACGGCCGGCGGCACCCGGCGACGGCCGCCGGTACCGTCATCGCGCCCGGCGAGACGCACACCATGAAGGCCGTCAGCGAGGAAAATGGGCCGATGGAGTACGGCTGGGCGCGCATCACCGCGCACTCGAAGGACCGGCCGCGGCTCAAGATCACCGCCTGGGCCTACGGACTCGACGGCGACAAGCTGACCCGGTACTCCCGCACTGTCACTCCCGGTAAGGACATGGACCGGTCGTTCCTGATGGCATGGAAGAACGGCGAGGAGGGCCGCCGGCTCTACGCGATCAACGATACGCCCGAGGAGACCCCGGTCGAGATCTGCTACGGCCGCGCCACCATTACCACGAAGCGGATCTTCCGGTCGAGCCGCACCACCATGCGCTGCGATGAAAAGGAGGAGTTTCCGGTGCCGGCCGGCGGCACCAGAGTCGTTCGCGTCACGCGGCCGGGCCAGGTTTTTGCGACCTTCGCATCCGGCGGCGAGGGTGAAGTGATTCTTGCCGGAGCTTATCGCGTCGAAGGCGACACGTCGACCTTCAACGTCGAATCCAGTCTCGCGTTCGAGGAACCGCGGTAGAAGAATCAGCCTGATTGCGGGGTCCACTTGATCTCGGTGAACGTCAGCGTGATCTCTTCCGCCGGCGCCGCACCGCCGCCAGTGGGGACATTGTTGAAGTAACTGAACGAGACTGGGATCCGGTCGCTTGGCATCGCTCTGCCGCCTGACGAACCCGGCACCGGGGCGGGATACTTGACCGTGTACGCGTTGAAAACGGTCCACGTCTGCCCTCCGGTCGAAGTGTCCCGGGGTTGCGAACGGCCCATTACGATCACCTTCGTCTGGCTCGGCGCGATATGGCTGCCCGGAGTCGATCTGGGTCCGGGTGCGGGTAGCCGGCCGGTAGGAGGCGGTGAACCATTGTCCGCGATCTTGAAGCTTCTGACCAACCCGCTTGAATCCGCCTCCACAAGCTCAAGCCGCCGCAGGAAACTCTCAATCTCGCTTCTTGGATTGCCGCCGAAGTTCAAGAAGAGTGCCCCTGACCGCGATCCCCGCAACTGATCGAGCGGTAGCCTGCCGGCGCGGTCTGTCAGGAATGCCCAGTCGGTCTGGCCCACCTGGGCTATCTGCCGCGGACTCCCAATCGCGAGGCTGAACCCCGCTCCCCCGGGGCGCGGAAGTCGGGCAGGGGCACCATGCGCCAGACCGACAGGCAATCCCTGCTTGAAGGTGACTCCGGCTCGAAGCGAAGTGCCGTCGGAAAGGACGACCGCGAGGGTCTGGGACATTTGGCTCCTCCTTGACGCGTCAACAAGATTAACATACGTCAATGTTACCCCGCACTTTCCTGTTGTGTTACCGGACTTGGTCCTGCACCTCCCGCAGCCAATCGGGACGTTTCAACACTTCGCGGGGGCGCGAACCGTCCGGCGGACCGATGATGCCATCCTTGTACATCACGTCCAGGATCCGTGCCGCGCGGCCGTAGCCCAGGCGCAATCGCCGCTGCAAGATCGACGTCGAGGCTTTGCCCATTTCGAGGACCGTTCTGACGGCTTCCTCGTACATCGGATCGTTGAAGCTGTCCAGATCCTCGCTCGCCTCCCCATCCTCGCCCTCGCCGGGCGGGACTAGCAGATAGGACTTATCGTAATCGGGTGCCGCCTGACGCTTCCAGAAATTGACCACGTCGGCGATCTCGGCCTCAGTGCAATATGCCGAGTGGACACGCACGAGACGGGCCGACCCTGGCGGGAGGAACAGCATGTCGCCTTTGCCGAGGAGGTGTTCGGCACCCATGCCATCTAAGATGGTCCGCGAATCTATCTTTGTCGCCACACGGAAGCTGACACGAGCCGGAAAATTCGCTTTGATCAATCCTGTAATAACGTCGACGCTCGGCCGCTGGGTCGCGACCACCAGATGAATGCCCACTGCGCGCGCCATCTGCGCCAGCCGCGTAATGGAGGTTTCCACGTTGGCGCGCTCCTGAATCATCAGATCCGCCAACTCGTCGATCACGATCAGAATGTAGGACAGCGGTTGGAGCGGATCTTCCATCTGCTCGGCGTCTTCGAAAAGGCTGAGCGGCCCCTGCATCTTCTGGCGGATCTTCCGGTTGTACTGGTCGATGTTCCGGACGCCCTGCGCGGCCAGCATCTTGAGACGCCGCTCCATCTCGTGTACGGCGTTGCGCAGCGCGTTGGTGGCTAGTTCCGGTTTCGTGATCACCGGCGTCAGCAGGTGCGGGATGCCTTCGTAAACGCCCATTTCCACTTGCTTCGGGTCTACCAGGATCAGGCGAACTTCGTCGGGTGTCGCTTTGTACAGCACCGACATGATCAGGCAATTGAGCATCACGCTCTTGCCCGACCCGGTCGAACCTGCGATCAGCAAGTGCGGCATGTTCTCAAGCGACGCCGTCTTGATGCGGCCGTTGATGTCCTTCCCGAGCGAAATCGTGAGCTTCGATGCCGGGCTGCGGAACTCGTCGGACTCGAGAATCTGCCGCAGCGCGATTACCTCCCGCTTCGAGTTCGGCACTTCGATCCCAATAGTTGGCTTGCCTGGAATGCGCTCTATGAGAATCGACTCGGCATGGAGGCCGAGGCAGAGATCTTCGGTAAGAGTAGTGATCTTGCTGTACTTGATGCCGGCTTCCGGCTTGTACTCGAACGTGGTAACTACCGGCCCCGGATTGATTTGCACAACCGAGCCCAGAATCTTGAACTCTTCGAACTTCGCTTTGATCCGCGAAGCGATATCCTTCAGTTCCTGGGCATCGTACGGGCTGCGGGCCTCGGCCTCCGAGAGCAGGCCGGTCGGTGGGAAACTCCACTCGGCCGGACGCTCCGGGCGCCGGGCCGCCGTTGGCTCCGGTAACGGCAAAGGGCCGGCTTCTTCAAGCGGCAGCGACGGTGGTGGCGGGATGTATTCCACCACCGCCGGTTCGTGCGGCCTCCCGGCTCCCGAAGCATCCGGATCGGCATCGAACGGCGGTTCGTCGTCGCCGAACTCCGGGGCCACCTGTTCCATATCTTCCAGCGTCCGGATGGGAATCTCGGTCTCTCCGCCGCTGGGCTCCGTCACCGCCTCGATCCGGGTACGAAATCGCGGCGGAGTATCCAGGTCGTCCTCTTCCACTTCCACATGCCGCCGCGGCGTCCGGCCCTCGCGGCTGGCCTGGGCCTCCTCCTTGCGGCGCCGGCGCTCCTCCATCCACCGGTGCAGATCGAGAATCGAGGACCGCACGGCGTGCCATGGGGCCAGCAGAAAATCCGGCAGCCGGTACACCGAGAAACTCGAGACCAAGTAGAGCGAGATCAGCAGGCAAGTGGATGTCAGGAGCACTGACCCCACCAAGTTCAATTTCGCCAGAAGAAACTCCGCCAACAGCACACCGGCCGTTCCTCCCGGTCGAATGTAGCCCCCGAATACGGAGAACGAAGGTCCCAGCGACAGCGTGGCCGCCGCTCCACAGACGAACAGGACGAAGCCGGCGAGTTTGGCGGCGGGAACGGGAATCGGCAGCGACCGGAGCCACTTCCAGGCCAGGACAATCAGGAACCCCGGAATCAGAAATGCAGCGAGCCCCAAGCTCTGCAGCGCGAGGTCGGCAATGTGGCTCCCCACCCGCCCGGCCAGGTTCTGCGCGGGCGCGGCCGGTGCCGCCGTGTTGAAGGACGCGTCGCCTGGCTGATAAGAAACCAATGCGACGAGAAAAAAGATGGTGCCGAGCAGGCACACAATCCCCACGGCTTCATTGAGCCGGGGAAACGGCGTCGGACCTAAAACCCTCATTCCGCCTATTGACGGAAGAAGATAGCAAGAGCGATCACTATTATGCCAAAAACCACGCGGTAGAGGACGAAGGGCCGTAGGCTGCGCGTCCGCAAGAAGCGCAGAAGGAAGGCAATGGCCGCCAGGCCGGTCAGCGCACTGAGAACGATACCCAGCGCGAACGGTAGGCGCATGTCCGGTGGAATGCCGCCCTGCTTTTGGAGATCCAGGAAAGCTTTGACGGCCGCGGCGAATACGGCGGGAGTGGACAACAGGAACGAGAAGCGCGCGGCGGCTTCCCGTTCGAGATTCCGGAACAGACCGGCCGTGATCGTAATCCCGCTGCGCGACGTTCCGGGCACGATCGCCAGCGCCTGCGCCATCCCGATATACAGCGCGTCGATCAGCGAGATGTGACCGATTCGTTTCTGAAACCGGCCGCGCGACTCGGCCAGCGCCATCAGCAGCCCTACCGCGATCAGCATCGATCCGATGATGAACGGACTGCGAAAGACCGTCTCCACGTAGTCCTTCAAAGCCAATCCCGCCACACCCACCGGCACCGTCGCCGCCGCGAGGTACCAGAGTAAGTGGGGGTTCCCCCGCAGATCGGGGTCGCGGGCAGTTCCCAGCCCGAAACCGCCCGCGGCGATCTGGAGCCAGTCGCGGAAGAAGTACACTACCACCGCGAGAAGCGTACCGAAGTGCAGCGCGATGTCGAAAACTAGTCCCTGATCCTGCCAACCCAATAACCACGGCGCCAAAGCGAGGTGTGCCGAACTGGAAACGGGCAAGAACTCGGTGAGTCCCTGGACCAGCGCAAGAACCACCACGTGGAACAACGACATAATGGAATGAAGGGTCCGCTCGCCGGGTTGCGGCGGAATTACCCATGGTAGCCCACGAGGGGCTGGCCTTGTCCGCCGAAATCCCCCGGCTCCGCTGAAAACGGGGCTTTCACGGAGAAGAATGAGAAATACCAAAATTGTTTCGACACTGGGACCTGCCAGTGATACCCCGGAGATCATTCGCGGATTGTTCGACGCCGGCGTCGATGTATTTCGATTGAACGCGTCGCACGGGTCGCACGAGGAACACGGGCGCCGCGTGGAGATCGTCCGCGACCTCTCCCGGGAGACCGGCCGCCAAGTGGGCATCCTGCTCGACCTCCAAGGCCCCAAGATCCGCCTTGGCCGGTTCGAAAACGGCTGGTGTATTCTGATCGCCGGCGACACCTTCACCATCACCACCCAGGAAACCCTCGGCAACCAGCACATTGCCTCCACCAGCTATGCCAATTTCGCCAAAGACGTGAAGGCAGGCGACCGGGTCCTGCTCGCCGACGGCACCATCGAACTTCGCGTGCTGGATACGGACGGCGTCAAGGTCCGCTGCCTGGTTGTGGTCGGCGGTCCGATCTCGGATCGGAAAGGCATGAACCTTCCGGGCGTGGAGGTCAGCACGCCGTCGCTCACGCGCAAGGACATGGGCGACATCGAGTTCGGCATCAAGTCGGGTGTCGACATGGTCGCGCTCAGCTTCGTCCGCCGCCGCGACGACATGTTGCGCCTCCGCCTGTTCCTCGAAAACCACGATGCCCCGCTGCCGATGATCGCCAAGATCGAGAAGCCCGAAGGTTGGGAAAACCTCGACGCTATTCTCGAAGAATCCGACGGTGTCATGGTCGCGCGCGGCGACCTCGGCGTCGAAATGGCGATCGAGAAGGTGCCCTTCATCCAGAAAACAATCATCGAGCGCGCCCGTGAGCGGGGCCGGTTCGTGATTACCGCCACTCAGATGCTGGAGACGATGATCGAGAATCCCTGGCCGACGCGAGCCGAGGTCAGTGACGTCGCCAACGCCATCTACGACGGCACCGACGCCGTGATGCTTTCCGGCGAGACTTCGGCCGGCAAGTATCCCGTGGAGGCCGCCCGCATGATGGCGCGGATTGCGTGCGAGGCCGAAGGCAGCGTACGCTCTGACAAACGCTATTCCTCGCAGCCCGGCAACGGTTCCGATGTGGCCGAGATCGTCGCCGGCGCCGCCTACCGCGCGGCGCATACCCTGAATGCCGCGGCCATCGTGGTCTTTACCTCCTCCGGTAGCAGCGCGAAGCTGGTTTCCCGCTACCGCCCCGGCGTCCCGATCTACGCCTTCACCCGCTCCGCCGAGCTGGCCCGCCAACTGACCCCGCACTTCGGCGTGCATACGGTGGACGCGCCGCGGGAAACCTCGACCGATGAACTGCTGGCGGCCATCGACCAAATGCTGGTCGATCGATGCCAACTCCGCCGCGGCGACCGCATCGTCTTCGTCGCGGGCCAGCCCATCGGCGGCGCCCAGCCGACCAACATGCTACTGCTCCGCCAAGTGGGGTAAACGCTCGCCCAACACTACCGCGACCCCAGCAACTCGAAACTCACCCGCATTTCGTCCTTCGTTCCGATCGCGCCCAACACCGCTGTCGGCGGCTTCAGCTTGTAGTCCGTCATCTTCACCGTGGCCGAGCCCTGAAACGCGATCCGCTCACCCTCCGGCTTCATCTCCACCGCCACCGTCACCGGCCGCGCCAGCCCGCGAATCGTCAGATCGCCCAGCACATCAAACTTCCCGGCGCCCTTCGCCACCACCGTCGAAGAAACAAAGCGGATCTCCGGGTGCTTCTTTACCGCCAGCATCTCCTCCTCAGCGTGCTCCTGGACCTTCTTCAAGTCCTTCTCGCTCACCCATGTGTCCTTGCACACAATGCTCGCCGACTCGATCACCAGCGCCACCTTCGACTTCTCCGGCTGCGCCGCGTCGTACTCCAGCCGGCCGCCGTACCGCTCGAACAGGAACAGGTGTGTCTTGCCGCGCATAAGTCCTGTCTTGTCTACCTCAAGCGCGAACCGGCTTCCGCTGAGCTGATAGGTCCCGTTCTCGGCGGTCCCGAAAGCCGCCACAAGCAAACCCAAGACGATAGTTCGAGTCATCGTCACGCCGCCTTCTGAGTTTGAATCTGCACCAGCCCCGTCGCTGCCGCCGCCCGGAAGCTCAACACGTCCATCGGACACACTGTCACGCAAATGCCACATCCGATGCACGAGCTGTTGCCGTTGTCCAGCGTCTCTTGCTTGAGTGCGAAGCCCATCACGTCGATGCCCACCTGGCAGTTCCGGCTGCACTCGCCGCAAGCGATGCACTTGTCGTTGGAGTGGATCGCGAACCGGCTCACCCGCGTCCGAGTGAAGGCCTTGCTGAACAGCTCCATCATCTTCGCAAGCGGACACCAGTACCGGCACCACACCTTGCCGCCGAAGAACGGGTATAACGTCACCGGCAGTATCCCCACCAGCCACACATCCGCCACCAGCCGGTACCACTGCACGCCCAACATCGACGGCTCCCGGAACAGGTCGATCGCGTCGCGCGTCACCATCATCAGCGTCACGAGCACCGCCGCGGCCAGCACCACTGCGTTCATCGCCTCCCAGCGGATGCTCGATCTGCCCTTGGGCGCGAGGTGTCGCCAGCGATCGCCCAGCGTCTCCGCTAGCCCGCCGCAGCCGCAGATCCACGAGCAATACCGCTTCCCGTGGAACAACACCAGCACCGGGATCAGCACGAAGCTCAGAATCACGCCCCACACCACCCAGATCTGGTGTGGCGAACCGAAGAACGTGTAGAAGAACAGCGGCCAGGCATAGATGATGCCGTAGGAGCGCCATGCCTGCTCGGCGAACGCCGGGTCCTTCGCCAACTCGCCCACCCACTCGTATCGGACTGCGTATTGGAACAGGAACTCGGGAATGATGAAGAAGAAGACCCACTGGAAGCCGAGCAGGCTCACGTAGCGCCAGATCTGGAACCGGTCCTTCCGGTCGAACCCCCAGCGCTTCATCGCCTGGATGCCGAACACGGTCATCACCGCCGTGTAGGTCACCGTGTACCAGAACGACATCGGCCGTTCGAGCACTGAAAAGAACTTGTAACCCCAGCCGCGGTATGGCCAGAACTCGAAATTCTCTCCCATCTTCGCGCCGTAGATCGTGTAGGCGATCAGCAGCGAGAACCCGAGCCACGCATACCTGTTGCCGCGCACGCCACTGTAAACGAGCGCCCCGATACCGGCCAGCGCCGCCAAGCCCGCCAACCACTCCTGCCCTCCGAACATCCACAGCGCGAACATCGTGGTCAGCGTCAACGCCGCCGTCAGTGGGAAGCTGCCGTTCCACTCGTTCTCCAACCGGACACCGAGCGACTTCAGAAACGGTGCGGGCAACTCGGCCCCTATCAGCACGAACGCGTGATCGTAAGGAAGCTCCTCTGTTGTCCTCCGGCCGTCCTTGTCCACTTCAAGCGCGTACGTCTTCTCGCCGAATGCCTTCACATTCGACTGGAAGATCAATTTCACCCTGCCGTCCTCCACCACTTCCTGGAGCTTGCGCTCGTTGTCCTTGAAAACCCGCGAGAACTCCGAACCCCGATACGACAGTACCACCCAGTTCCGCTCCGACAGCGTCAGGGCCGCTTCCACCGCGCTGTTGCCGCCCCCCACCACCAGAATCTCCTCGTCGTGATAATGCTTCGGGCTGTACAGGCGGTGATAAACCTGCTCCCGGTCGTCGCCTGGCACGCCAAGCCGCCGCGGATTGCCCCGCTGCCCCGTGGCCAGCACCACCCGCCTCGCCTTGTACTTCGCCTTTGGCGTCTCCACCGCGAACGAGCCATCTTTCTGCTTCCGCAGCCCGGTCAGACCCTCTTCGGTACGGACGTCGAGCGTGTTGTCGCGAATGATCTGGTGCCAACGCGCCAGTAGGTCTTCCTTGCTCGCCCCGTCCAGCCACAATTTGCCCTTCGCTGGCTTCGAATCGGGCTCCGCGTAGACCCACTTGCCTTCCGGGAAATCCTCGATGGTGTTCGCGATCCGGTTCTTCTCGAGCAACAGCACCTTCAGACCCAACTGCTGCGCCTCGAGCGCCGCGTTCAACCCGGCCGCCCCCGCCCCTGCCACGATGATGTCGTAGGTGTCCGGATCGCCCGAGCGTGCATCGGGCAGCGACGCGATGTGATGCGCTACATCGTGCCCGTGCTCCATCGCCAGCTTTACGACCGGCGCACCCGAGAGGTCGCCGATCAGATACAACCCGGCCACGTTGCTCTCGAAGTGAGCATTCACCACCGGACGGCGCGAAGACATGTTGGGGCTGTCGCGCACACTCCGCACCCAGGCTGTGATCTTTTCAAGCACCCTAGATCGCTGCTACCTCCGATGTGGCGCTCGGTGTCAGCGCGGCGCCACAATGCAAGCACTTCGCCGCCGCCGGATGATTCGTGCCGCTGCAGCCAGGACAGGGCACCGGCTCGCGCGTTGCGTGGACCTTCTCCAAACCTCCCGGCATCTCCGCCGCGTCCTCCGGCTTCTGGCGCGATGCCACCACCGCGAAGGCCGGCAGCGAAAACAGGAACCCCAGCGCAAACCATCGCCACGGCTTTAGGCCCTTCAGCATGGCCATATGAGCGCACAGCCCCCCGAATACGAGCCCCACCAACACGACAACGCCCGCGTAGAGATATACGCTGCCGCCGCCGTTCGCTTCGCGGGCGCTCACCAGCCCCTTGGGCTGCAAGTTCTGAACATAGCGCTCCGGCTTCCCCAGCAGCGCGTCTTCCATTCCGCGCATCACCGCCACCCGTTGGCCGTTAATCACAAAAGCCAAGTCCTCCACCGAAACCCGGCCGTTGCAGACAATGCAGGTCTCGCCGTCGCGCGCCGGAAACGGTCCTTCGATCCGGATCACCGCCTCCAGCGCCGGCGCAAGCCACAAGAACGCCAATCCCGCCAGCGCGCGCATACCCCTCATATTGCCACTCCCACCGTACCTAGAAACACAGAACAAAGCCACCGCCGGCCACCACATTGTGCTGGCCACTCGACCGGACGATAGTGTTGAACGCCGGATTGCCGGTGTAGAAGTCGCGCACCTCGCCCCGGATGGCAAGCCAATCGAACACCTTCACATCGACGCCTCCGCCGAAAACGACCGCCCCTCGATGGATCAGTCGTGGCGCGTCGTTCGGCTCGCCGTCCGTCCGCCGCTCGCTCTGCTCATACAGCGCGTAGCCCGCGCCAACCGAAACCCATGGGCTCACACGGGCGTTTGGCGCGAACTTCACCTTTACGCCGGGCGTCAGGTACAGCGAGGCGAAATCGCGCGACGCGGTCGGAATTCCCGTAGTAATCTCGCGCAACGGACTCGCCAGGAAATGGACCTCGCCGAACAGTGCCGCCGTGTCGCCGCCGAACAGCCGCCGCCCATAGTTGGCCTGAAACGCCGTGCCCGCGCCGACGTCGAGGCCGCCCACTTCACCGCTCCTGGCCGCTGGAACCGCCCGCCCCAACGTCAACCCGATTTCGTTGTTCTTTGCATGGATGCCCGGCGCCAGAGCCAGCAATCCGAGAAGGAGTATTCGTCTCATTTCGCAGGTGTTCGTCCGAGAACGCCGTCCAGACTCACCGGACCCGGACCGTAGAAGATCAGCCACGCCAGGAACAGAAAGAACACCAGCGAAGTGACCACAGTGAGATCGCCCCCGAAGGCGTTGCGCAACATCTCGCGGTCGGCCGTTGCCATCGCCACCGCCATCACACACGCGAGAAATCCACTGAACACTCGCGTGCCCAGCCCAACCAGCAGGCACACCCCGCCCACTACCTCGACGCTCGCCACCAAACCCGCGTTGATGGATGCCAGCGGAATGCCCACCTGCGAGAAGAACGATGCGGTCTGATCGATGTTCATCCATTTGCCGCGACCCGCAAGCAGAAACGAGTAGCCAATCACCAGGCGCGTCGCCAGCGGCGCCAGGAATTGGGTCTGGGCGGTCAGGTTCATCTATTCCCAGAGGACACGGTATAGCCGGCTTATTCCCGCCTCTCAGACTTTGTGGGTCTTCCACCGCCCGAGGCGGAACAGCAGCACGCCAACCACCGCCAGCGTCGATTCGGAAATGGCGATGGCGAGAAACACTCCGCGCGGCCCCATTTCGAGCGGCATGGCCAACACCCACGCCATCGGGATCTGCCACAGCCAGTAGCAGAAGAAGTTGATGATGGTGGGGGTCCGCGTATCGCCCGCGCCGTTGAACGCCTGCACAATCACCATGCCGAAGGCGTAAAACACATACCCATACGCGATGAATCGCAAGCAGTCGACGCCGTGCTTCAGAACTTCCGGCTCGGTGGAGAAAGTGCCGATGATCGGCTCGGCAAACAGCAGAAAGACCGCTGCCACCGCGCCGAGAAACACCATGTTGTACGCGCCGCTCAGCAAGACTGAGCGCTCCGCGC
The DNA here is from genome assembly GCA_964413655.1 of uncultured Solibacteraceae bacterium. Classification (GTDB taxonomy): domain Bacteria; phylum Acidobacteriota; class Terriglobia; order Bryobacterales; family Bryobacteraceae; genus CAYPUQ01. The sequence continues at coordinate 25,159 of CAYPUQ010000019.1, forward strand.
GATCGGGCCGCGACGCACCCAGGTTTTGGCCCACTAGCGTCGCCGTCGCGTTGCTCATGCCCCATGCCGGCAGGATGGTGACAACAATCACGCGGATCGCGATCGTGTAGCCGGCCAGTGCCGCGCTCCCGAAGGTCGCCATCAGCCGCATCAGCACCACCCAACTCGCCGTCGCGATCTGCACCTGAAGAATGCCGTGAACCGAGATGCGGATGAGCTGCCACATCACCGCCGGGTCGAGCTTGAGCTGCGACGCCCGCACGCGAATCCGCCTCGTGCCGCGAAATAGAACGTAAAGCTGATACGCCACGCCGAGCCCGCGCCCGGTTGTCGTGGCGACGGCCGCACCGAGCAGGCCGAGTTTCGGAAACGGCCCCAGTCCGAAGATGAGGCACGGATCAAGAATGATGTTCAGCCCGTTCGAGAAGAACAGGACGCGCATCGCCACCGCCGCGTCACCCGCGCCACGAAATACCGCGTTCAGCAAAAACAACTGAAAGATCGTGACCGACCCGCCCAGCAGCACCGCCGTATAGACGGCCCCTTGCTCGATCACCGCCTGCTCGGCGCCCATCACCCGGAGGATCGCCGGGGCCGTAAACACCCCAATCAGCGCGAAGGCCACCGAAACGAACACCCCGAGCCAGATCGCCTGCACCGCCGCCACGGCAGCCTGCTCCGGTTCTTTCTCGCCGATCCGCCGCGCGACCAGGGCGGTTGTGGACATACTGAGTCCGATAGCGATACCGAACACCAGCGTCAATACCGACTCGGTGATGCCCACCGCCGTCACCGCTTCCTTGCCTAGCTGCGACACGAAGAGCACGTCCACCAGCCCGAACAGCGACTCCATGGACATCTCGAGCACCATCGGAATCGCGAGCAGGGCAATCGCCCGCGACAGGCCAATCTGGGTGAAGTCGCGGTCGCTCCCGGAAACAGCTTCCTTCAGGAACGCCCACGACCCCGACTGGTGTTCTTCGGTTTGGGCCTCGGACCCCATTCTTATGAGTATGCGGGAACGGGGAGGCGATTCGGACGAGACTAACGCTGGAATTTCCGGACTTGCTTGCTAAATGCTTCAAACAGTTTGCGGTCGTGAGGATCGCGGCTAATGCGGTCCTCCGGGTGCCATTGCACCGCGACCGCGAACGAATGCCCGGGGTGTTCCAGCGCTTCGATTACCCCATCGTCGCTCTTGGCCGCAACGTTCAACCCCTCTCCCACCTTCGCAACGGCTTGGTGATGCCGCGAGTTCACGACGTAAGAGTCCGCGCCAGTAATGCTCCGCAGAAGACTTCCCTCGGCTATTCGCACCGGGTGAACAGCGAACACGCCCGGCTGGCGATGCTGGGCCGAATTCGGAAGGTGCTGGATCAATGTTCCGCCAAGCGCGACGTTAAAGATCTGCATGCCGCGGCAAATCGCCAGCACCGGAATCCCTGTATCGAGCGCCTCCCGGACCAGCGCCAGTTCCGCTCGATCGCGCGCCGTATCCGGTGCATCGGACTCCTCGTGCCGCTGCTCCCCGAAAAGGGCAGGGTCCACGTCGGTACCGCCGGTCAACAGCAAACCTTGCAGACCCTCCAGCCCACCATTCGAGTCCGGCGTGATGCGAACCGGTTCCAACCCGACGAGGTACAACGCCTCTTCGTAAGGCGGGACTTTCTTCTCGTAGCGAAAGACGACTCCGGTTTTCTTCCCCATACCGCACCGCCCATGTTCTCATGTGTAAAGGCGATGGGACAAAAAAACAACCTCCCCACAGTGGTGATCGTGGGCCGGCCGAATGTCGGGAAGTCGACGCTCTTCAATGCCATCCTCGGTTCGCGCCGGGCGATTGTCGGCGACGAGCCCGGCATTACCCGCGACCGCATAGAAGGCGAAGCCGTCTACCGTGGCCGGCGTTTTGAACTGATCGACACCGGCGGTCTCGTTCCCAACGAAGACGAACTGATCCCCGCCGAGATCTTCAAACAGGCGCGCGTCGCACTCGAACGGGCAACCTGTATCGTCTTCCTCATCGACGGCCGCACCGAGATCACCGGCTCGGACCGCGAGATCGCCCGGCTGCTGCGGCACTTAGGCCGGCCGGTGGCTTTGACCGTCAACAAGATCGACGCCGAGGTCCGCCAGGACCTCACCCTCGGATTTCACGAACTGGGCTTCGCCCACGTGTTCCCGGTATCGGCTGAACACCGCCGGGGCATCGAAGAGCTGCTCGACTTCGTGACAGCGGACTTCGCTCGAGGCGAAGAAGCCGAAGGGGAGGAGGAGAAGAAGCCGGAAACCATCAAAGTAGCTATCATCGGCCGGCCGAACGTCGGCAAATCGACCTTACTGAACCAGCTTGTGGGTGCCGAGCGCGCCATCGTCACGCCCATCGCCGGCACCACCCGCGACGCGGTGGACGAAACGGTGGTTCGCGACGGCGTCGAGTACGTCTTCGTCGACACGGCCGGCATCCGCCGCAAAGGAAAAACGAAGCTGATGGCCGAGAAGCTGAGCGTGGTGATGGCGCGGCGGCACATCCGGCTGGCCAACGTCGTGATCCTGCTGATGGACGCAACCGAAGGAGTCGTGGGGCTGGACGCCACCATCGCCGGATACGCCCACGAAGAAGGCCGCCCCATCGTGTTGTGCGTGAACAAGTGGGACGCGGTGGAAAAGAAAGACAAGCGAACGTCCGTGGCCGCGTTGCGCGACGAGTTGAAATTCCTCGACTATGCGCCTATCGCCTTTCTTTCGGGCAAGACCGGCGCCGGCGTGCAGCAGCTTTTCGGTCTGATCCGCCGCGGTTGGCAGGCTGCCAACCACCGCGTGACCACCGGCGAGTTGAATCGCTTCCTGCAGAAGCTGGAAACGGAACTCGATCTGAAAGTCCGGTATCTCACGCAAGCGTCGGTCCGGCCGCCAACCTTCGTTCTCTTCAAGGACACCACCAAGCCTCTGCACTTCTCCACGGAGCGCTACTTCATCAACCAGATTCGCGCGAAGTTCGGCTTCGAGGGTACGCCGATCGTCATCAAGGCGAAGCACAAGGGCGGGCGCGAGAAACAGCCTTCTACCGGCGGGGGACGAAAAACTCGATCGCGTCGATAGTCGCCGTTGCGATCTGGCGCACCAGCCCGGCGTATGGCAGCAGCTCCGCTTCCTGCCGCAGACGGACCGCAAACGGGCGATCCACCGGCAGGAAGTAGACGTCGGCGCGTTCGGCGTAGGAGTACTCGACGTAGCGTGGCTTGGCCTCGGCGGCGCTCTCGACCAGAAAATTCCAGAGGCTGCGGCGGCGTAGCAACCGTCGCTTCGCCGCCGCCTCTCGCGGCAGATGAATCGCGACGGCCCTGCCGCGCAGGATGACGCTGGCGCAGCGGGCCGCCGCGAACGGCCGCTCCGGATCGGCTTGCGGGAAGGTGGCCAGCAGCGAAACGACCTCCTCCTCGCCCGGTTCGCAGGGTTCCCAGCGGAACCGCGACGCGCCGCGGACGAGCGAACCGCGGCGAAGTTGTTCGCGCACGCGCCCCGCGTCGGGTCCGGTGGCGCAGAGAATGTGCTCCGCGAGGTCGCGCAATGGCATTTCCTGCACGACGACTGCGGTGATCGCAATGGTCCCCGCGTCTTCAGTGCTGATCTTCACGCGAACTGGATCCGGCAGCGGCATCGGCAGATCTCTTTACCCTCTACAATACTGGCTTGACCCCCGCCGGTGAAATTCTGCGCGACCTCATCCGCAACGACGGTCCGATTCCGTTTCGGTCGTTCATGGATGTTGCGCTGCGTCATCCCGAGTACGGCTACTACCGCCGCCGCGATCCCGATCCGTTCGGCGTGGGCGGCGATTTCTACACCGCCGAACAGATCCAGCCCGTCTTCGGCTTGCTGATGCGGCGAAAAATAGGCGACCTGCTGGACGAACTCGGCGCCAGCCCGCCGCGCGTCGTCGAGTTGGGCGCCGGACGGCGCGAAATGGCGGAGTTCTTCGGGGCGTGGAACTACACGCCGGTCGATCTCGACTCGCCGGAGATGCCCCGCGAGTTCGACGGCGTCGTGTTCGCTAACGAGTTCTTCGACGCGCTTGCCGTCGATGTAGCGGTGAAGGATGCGGGCCAGCTTCGCGAAATGCGGGTCGGCTTCCGCGACGATCGGTTCGTCTGGAGCAAGGCGGACGCCGTCAGTGAAGAAATCGCGTACTACGCGGAGCGGTGGCTCGGGAATCTGGAGGAGGGCCAGACGGTCGAGATTTGCCTGGATGCTCTTGCGTGGGTCGATCGTGTAGGCGCGGCCTTGCGGCGCGGATTCCTGCTCATCATCGACTACGGTTACGAACCGCCGGAGCTGCGCCGCTTCCCGCGCGGGACGCTGATGAGCTACCGCCGTCACCGGGCAATCGACGACGTCCTGGTTGATCCGGGCGGCCAGGACATCACCGCGCACGTGAACTTCGCGGCGCTGCGCGATCATGCGGTGGAAAGCCGGTTCCGCTGCCGTTCGTGGCAGACACTGGCGCGGCTGCTGCTGGACGCGGGAGAAAGCGATGAGTTCGCCGAAGCGCTCGCGGCCAACACCGGGCGCGAGGGGTCGCGCCGGCGGCTGCAACTGAAGACTCTTCTGTTCGGAATGGGAGAGACGTTTCGGGTGCTGCTATTGGAGAGGGAAGCGGACAGGAAAAAGGCCCCGAAAGCTCGGGGCCTCTGAGGTTGTGTCTATTAGCCGCGCGTCCCGAAGGGGGACGCGGAGAGTGTTACTTCTTCTTTGCGGCTTTTTTGGCAGCCTTCTTGGCCGGAGCCTTCTTGGCAGCCTTCTTGGTTGCGTGCTTCATTGATTCATTCTCCCTAACATCAAAGTTTGCGATCGCGCAAACGACCGCAGGTGCTTTATATGTAAAATACTTCCGGATCAAAGTCAAGAAAAAAATGCGATCGCGGCCTTCCGGACTCCCCATCCGGAAGGCTTCCGGACGCCAAAAACGCTGCGCGGTAGAATTGTTTTATGGTTCGGAGCGCCCAAATCGGCCCTCGCGGCGCGGTGCGAACCCTTTTGTTCCTCGGCATCCTCGCCTTGCTCCTCGCTTCCTGCGGCCCGAAGCGGCCGCGCGTGCAAACACCTGTGCAGCCGCGCATCGGGACCAAGCAGAACGGCCTCGCGAGTTGGTACGGACATCCCTATCACGGCCGCCGCGCCGCCAACGGCGAGGTCTACGACATGGAACAACTCACCGCCGCGCATCGCACGTGGGCGTTCGATACGTGGGTCCGCGTTCACAATCTCGACAACGGCCAACGGGTGGAGGTGCGGATCACCGATCGCGGGCCGTTCGTGAAAGGACGCATCATCGACCTGTCGCGAGCGGCGGCGCGCGAGATCGACATGATCGGTCCGGGTGTGGTGAAGGTGCGCCTGCAGGTGATCAAGCCGCCGAAGACGGCACGAACCGCGCCGGCGCCGCCACCTCCACCAGCACCACGACAACCACCACCGGCGGCGCCGGAGCCGGTACAATCGCCGGCCACTTCGGCGGCGGGAGGTTACGCGGTACAGGTGGGCGTCTTCCGCAACTACGCGAACGCCGACCGTCTCCGCCGCGATCTCGAGCGGAACTACGGCATCGCGCGGCTTGTGGAGCGCGAGGGCAGTGCTCCGATGTGGAGGGTACTGGTGGGGGAATGCCAGTCTGAGGAGGAGGCCGAGGAACTCGCCGTCCGGCTTCGTGCCGGCGCCGCGCTGTCCGATTCGTTTGTCGTCAGGCTCGATTAAAGGGGAGAAGAGGGGGGCATTCGCCGCACTACTCGGTAGGAATAGTCCGTTTCCAGTGTGCGTCTATGCAGGTGAGCAGCGAGCCGGTTCCCGTCATCGTCGGCCAGTCGGAGAAGACCCGGCAAGTGCTGCGCAATATCGATAAGGTTGCGCGCGGCCGCTGGCCGGTTCTGATTCTGGGCGAGACCGGAACGGGCAAGGAAGTGGTGGCGCGGTCTGTTTATCACGCTTCCCCGAACGGACCATTCGTCACTATCGACTGCTCAAGCATGGTCGGTGCCCTGATGGAGAGTGAACTGTTCGGCCACGCCCGGGGCGCGTTCACCGGCGCGGTGGGCGCCAAGGCGGGGTTGCTCGAACTGGCCAACGGCGGCACCGCGTTTCTGGACGAGATCGGCGAACTGCCGCTGGACTTGCAGGCCAAGCTGCTCCGCGTCCTGCAGGAGAAGGAGTACCGGCCGGTGGGTGCGCTGGCCGCGAAACGGTCCGACTTCCGGGTGATCGCGGCAACCAACCGCAACCTGGCCGACGAGGTGGAGCGCGGCAACTTTCGGCGCGACCTCTATTACCGGCTCAACGTCGTGAGCATCCGGATCGCGCCGCTCCGGGAGCGCCGCGAGGATATTCCCCTGCTGGTCGATCACTTCCTCCAACGCTACGGCCGCGGCCACCGGTTCACGCCCGAGTCGATAGACCTGCTGATGGCCTATGACTGGCCGGGCAACATCCGCGAACTGGAAAACATGGTGCAGCAGATGCTGGCGATTCATTCGGGACCGCTGCTCCATATCGCCGACCTGCCCACAACCCTGAAGAACTTCCAGACGATCCGGCGGGGCATGCCGATGGCGGCGGCGGCCGGCGTCACCTCGGCTCCCGTCGCCGCGACGGCGACGGCCACCAACGGTTCAACCGCGCCGCCCATCGTCCCGTTGGCGGAGGTGGAGCGCCGGGCGATTCTGCAGGCGGTGGAACACACGCACGGCGACCGTGCCGCGGCGGCCTACATGCTCGGCATCGGGCGCACGACGCTCTACCGCAAGTTGAAGGAATACGGATACTCCGGCTAATTCCATGCGTAACCGTTCCCCGCGCGTTCTTCTTATCCAGGACGATCCGGCGGACATCCAGCTTGTCGC
>CAYPUQ010000020.1:0-3952 GCA_964413655.1 uncultured Solibacteraceae bacterium
GCCGTCAACCCATTTCGGTGGTCATTATCGAGTGGGTGAGCACGGAGTAGCTGTCAGACGACATCTGGAAACGATCGGCGCAAGCGGTGAAACCACGCGTAGCCCAGTGTGAAGACGACCCAGGAGCCCAGCCAAAGCGCCAGCGTCGAGCGGAACGCCGGCGGGGCGGCTTCGAGGAAGATGGCACGGTAGCCGCGTACCAGCGCGAACATCGGATTCTTCTCGAGAATGGGAATGGCCGCCGCCGGTAGCGACGCCTCCGGATAGCAGATAGGCGTCAGGAAGAAACACAGCGTCAGCGCGAATCCGATCATCTGGCTCAAGTCGCGCAGAAAGACGCCGGAGGCGGCGAGCAGCCAGCAGAGGCCGAGAGTCAGCAGAGTCTGGGGGATCAGCAGCACCGGCAGCCACGCGATGGTCGCTGGAAACGTGCCCCGCGTCACCAGCAGCAGCACCAGAAAAATCGCCAGCGCGAAGGCTTGTGTCGCGAGGCTGGATACCACCAAGTTGACGGGCAGAATCTCCACAGGAAATACGACCTTCTTCACCAGGTTGCGATGTTCGAGCACCACGACCGGCGACCGGCCCACCGCTTCGCTGAATGGCAGCCACGGCAGCATGCCGGCGAGGAAGTAGAGCACGAAACCCGAGCGGCTCGGGTCCGCGCCAAAGCGCGCCTGCAAGACGATTCCGAAGACGAAGAAGTACGTCAGCATGAGCAGCAGCGGATGCAGAATCGTCCACACAACGTCGAAGGCGGACCCGCGGTAGCGCACCGCGAGGTCGCGCCGCGACATCGAGCGAATCAGGCTGCCGTTGACCAATATGGCGGACCAGGGAAGGGCCAGCGCCATCTTCAACCGGCCAGGAAAACGCTCACGCCAAAGCCGGCCTTTCGTCGTGATCCGCCAGTCGCGGAGTTCGACACCTCGGTCCGTAGACGCGGCGCGGATCAACACGAACGGCCATTCCTCCTCGAAAAACCAGCCCTTAGACTCGGAGCGCGGTGAAACGTAGACGTCGTAACCGCCCGGCTCGGCGGGCAATTCGATGTCGAGACCGATCTCGCTTCCCTGCCCCGGCGCGATGTCGGCATCGAGTGCCGACCATTCTCCTTCGGCCAGAAACAGTCCGGTGGCCGGATCGTAAAGCTGCCATCCCAGGCAGAATTGGTCGTCGCGACGCCACGTTTCGCCGCCGCGATTCACAAGCCGGAAACGAAGCCGGAGACCATGCGCACCCGTCGCCGACTCCACGTGCAATCCTTCGTAGGCGACGCGCATCCGCTTCAGCTATACAACCACGACGGGAACCGTTCGCGCGGGGGACCGGCTTTCCGGCCGACAATGTAGATTCCGTCGCCACGGAGCGAACGATCGAGCCCGGCGAGTTCGAGCAGGCGGTCAACCCACAGATGTTCCGGTTCGGGCCGCTCGCGAAACGGGCCGGTTTCGAGCAGGGTGATTTGGAAACCCGCGTCGTGCAGCAGCCGGTAGACTTCCTTGGGAGTGTATTCGCGGTTATGCCGCGCGTCGGTCTCAGCGCCCGCCGCGAGCGGCCGGACATAGGCGGGAAAAAAGCCCGGATGCAGGCCCTGCATCGCCGCGGCCAGCGCCCGCAGCGAAGCGATGTTGGGCGTCGTTAACACCAGCCAGCCGTCCGGCTTCAGCACCCGGTTGATCTCGCTCATCATGTGCATCGGATCGGCCGTCAGGTGCTCCAGAAGCTCGCAGCAGAGTACGGTGGTGAAGTGCCCGTCCGGGTAAGGGAACGGGTCGCGCTCGGCGTCGAACAAATCCACGTCGCACTCGAACCGCTCGCCGGTCTCGGAGACCGCGACCTTGTGGTCGGTGCGTCCGGCCGGTCCGTAATAGCAGCCGCGTACCTCGCCGTAGCCGAGTTGGCTGTGCAGCGCCGGCGTGATTTGCATGTAAGCGCCCATCTCGAGGATGCGATCCGACGGGCCGCCCGGCGGTGTCACGGCGAGCGTCTTCTGGAAGCGGTTGAGGTGCGTTTCGATGTACTCCCGCGCCCCCTCTTGAGAGCCAGCCCAGGAAACCAAGTAGTCTTCGCCGACCAGGCCCGGCTGCGCGGGTTCCACGCTGGCCGCAGGCGCGGTGGCACCGGGCCATTCGCAGTCCTCGGCCACAGCCTCGGCGAAGGCCAGGTAACGCTTCGCCGCCAAGGCCCAACTGCATTCGCGGCTCACCCAGGCGCGGGCTCGTTCGCTCATCGCCTTCGCCAGTTCGGGCCGCGAGAACAGGAGATTCAGATACTGGAAGAGCAGTTCTTCTTCGCCCTCCCCGATGGGCGCCTTCAGACAGATGTCGTCCGGAAACTCGCGAAAAGCGCCCACGTCCGAAACGATCACCGCTTTGCCAGCGCCGAGCGCGCGCAACAGTGTGCCCGATGTCTCGCCAACCGTCGGATACCGCAGGTTCAGCACAACATCGCATGCCGCGATGTAGTCGACGAATTCCTCGGCCGGGGTGTGCCCCAACACCCGGACCGCCGCCGACAAGAGCGGGTCGCGGAGGTATTGGTCGAGCGCCAGTTCCGGATGCGGCTCACCGGCTAGAATCATCTTCGCCTCGGGCAACAGGCGCAGCAGACGCCGCATCGCGCGCAATGATTGGCCGATGCGCTTATACGGCTTGAGGTGTCCAAAGATCCCCACCAGCGGCGAGGAGATGTCCAGACCCAGTCTTAACCGGCCTTTCATCCGCTCGACCGGCGGGATCCAGGCGCCGTGGGGAATAACCGCCACAGGCCCCCGGTAGCCGGCCTGCCGCGCCTGTTCGGCGACGTACTGGCTGTGGACGATCAGTCCCCGCGCCCGCTCCATGAGCCGACGCAGCATGGGCAGGCCGTCGTAGTCCGGTCCGATCTCGAGCGCGCGCACGCGCCGGGCATACTCGATCGCGGGAGCACCGCCTTCGAACTCGACCTCGCGCATGTACCCATCCCAGTCGCCCGGGCGGATCGTGATCTCCGCGATCAGATGATGGAGGTTCGCCTCATGCAGCACTACAATGCCCGGATGGCTCAGGGCGGCGCGATAGGCATGGGCGTGGTCGGGATTATTGCCGACCTGATAGATCGCGGCGTCAAACCCATCCGGCTGGAAGCTGTCACCGTTGACGAACACGGAAACGTCGGCCAGGCGGGACAATTCGGCGAGCAGGGCTTCGGAATAGTCGGCGATGCCGCTCTTTGCGGGCGGCAGCGGCGACAGAAAGGCGATTCGCATCGCTCAGCGGACCAGGTCCATTGAGAACAGGCCCATCGAAAAGGGAACTTTCACGCGCACCAGCGTGCGCGCCGCGTCGCGGGCGAAGTTTAGCTGAAACGTGTGCTCGGAGGCTTTGCCCTTGAGGACAACGTTGAGGCCGTCGGTCTCGATCGGTTCCTCGCCCACGATCAGCGTTTCGGTGGTCCGGTACTGCAATCGCACCTGGTACGGCGCGCCGAACCAAACAGTCTGCTCCGGCGGAATCCGTCCCGCGGCAAGTTCGCGGCGGACGAAGAGCAGGTAGGCCAGGGCGTCCCGGGCGCATGTGCCCGTGTCCAGTTCCGAGGAGCCTCCCTTGACGGTCTGACGCTTCACCCGGTTGCTGTCCCGGTCGAATGTAGACCGCTCCTCTCCCTTGCGCGTGCCGTGCTCGATGCGCTTCTCGAACTCGATGGAGCAGAGCGTCTCGGTCGCCAGGGAAGTGAAGTGATCCATCACACGGAAGCCCGGGATACCAGCGTCGATCTGAAACTCCGACTCGACGCGGCCATTCTCGGCGACCTTCTTCGACATCGAGGCTTCGCCAAGGCTCAACCCGCTTGGCCAGTTCACGGAGTAGCGGAGAGTTTCTCCGGATCCCGCCGACTCGGCGCGGGCAGCGTTCGGCCATAGGCCGGCAGCGGCCAGCGAAAGCAGCGCAACGATGAGAGGACTTCGTGA
>CAYPUQ010000020.1:4052-11448 GCA_964413655.1 uncultured Solibacteraceae bacterium
TACCAACTATCCTGTCCGGCCAGCACCAGGTGATGCGGCAGCATTGGCGTGGTCTCGATCAGCCGCTCGAACGCGTCGATCAGCCCAACCTGATTCTTCCTCGGCTGAAGGTCGCCCACCGTGAATATGTACGGACCAGGGATGCCGAATCGCTCGCGGACCACCGGCAGCGCGCGTTCGCGAGGTAAGGGGCGGAACTGCGAAGACACCCCGTTCGGCGTCACCACGACTTGCTCATCGGGCAAATTGTAGGCGCGGCGGATGGCGCGGGCCGAGTAGTCGCTGGGGGTCAGAACGCGGCTCGCCCGGCGGACGGTGCGCTCAACGGTGGTTCGCAATTGAAAGGCGCGGGCGGGTGGGAAGTACTCCGGATGCTCAACAAAACTCACGTCGTGTACGCTGACGACGATATTGGCCGGGCAGTTCAACGGCGCCGTGTACTGGACGTGAAGAAGGTCCGGGCGGTCGGCGCGCACACATCGGGTAAGGTCCCAACCGAGGCGGACAAACGGGTTGCGCGCCACACGCCGGCTCCGGAATCCCGGTGGAAGACTCCGTTGTGCTTCGGCCTCCGAAACGTAGGCAATGAACTCTGACTCAGCGTCCAGAGTTGCAAAACCGTGAATCAAGTTGCGGATGTAAACCTCGTTGCCAGTGAGGTTCCGCCCAATCGCGTGTGCGTCGATAGAGAATCGCATGCACGTAATCTCAGTATAGTCAAAAGCCCGCCAAAATTACCCGTTCCCAGCCCTTTTCCCAAGTAAATTCTTTCTCGTAGAGGCGGCGGCCGGCGGCGCCGAGATGGCATTGGAGATCGGGAGAATCGAGCAGTGCTCCAACCGCGTCCGCGAAATCGGCGTCGCGGTCGGCGATCAGAATCTCTTCGCCGTGCCGCGCGGGCAGTCCCTCGGCGCCGATGCGGGTCGACACGACGGGCACGCCCGCCGCCCACGACTCGACGATCTTCAGACGCGATCCGCTACCGCTCAGCAGTGGAACCACCGCCACGGCGCAGGAGGCTATCTCCGCGATGGCGTCGCCCACCTCGCCGACCAGACGGATCGAATCGTCGCCATTCAGACCAGCGCGCACGGCTTCGGGGTTCCGTCCGACAATTCTCCATTCCAGATCCGGATGGCGCTTCTTCAGCAACGGCCAGATGCGGCTCCGGAAATGACGGATGGCCGTAATATTCGGGTCGTACTCCAGGTTGCCGGTGAAGACTACGGCCTGTTTCTTCACCGTGGCCGACGGTAGTTCGACCCAGGGAATCGTGTTTGGGTACACAACGACACGGGCGGCCGGCGCCAGCCGTTCGACGACATAAGCGTCATGCGGGGAAGGGGCTAGCACTACATCGGCGGACGCCAGCCACCGCCGCTCGATACGCCGAGACGATTGCGCGAAACGGTCATGCAGCAGGCCCAACGGCCAGGTTGAAGTCGCCGCCCGCCGCTCAAACAGAATGGACTCGACATTATGTAGATTCAGTACCACCTTGTCACAGTGACGAGCCAACACCGGCTGATAGGGGGCGCACCAGAGGTGCTCGATTACGCCCACGGCGTAGCGCGAACTATCGAGGATGCGGTCGATATCGGCCTCATGGCCAGCCAGCCGATCCACCAGCGGCGGAACGCCTCGGACGAAGCGGCTCGCGTTGCGGAGAGCGCGCACCCCGAGCCCGCGGGAGTGAATCGCCAGGTCGATGGTCCAGGTCCGGGCAACCAGACCGGGCGGAAGAACATCCGCCGGATCGGTCCAGTCCTTCTGCCGGAAGAAGATGGCGTCCAACTCGTACCGCCGGGCGAGATAATTCAGCAGGGCCGCGGTACGAAGCGCGCCGCCGCCGCGCATCGGATAGGGTGGCTCCGGACAGACGATCAGCGCACGCGGCCTAGCGCCCGAACCGCCGGATGGCTTCGTCATAGACCTCGCGCGTGCGCGCCGCCGTTTTCTCCCATGTAAACAGTGTGGCGCGCCGCAACGACCTCTCGCGCTGCCCGGCGACCCAGTGCGGGTCGGCGGCCGCCTTCCGGAGCGCCACCACCCAAGCTGCCGTATCATCCGCATCGACGTAGAGCGCCGCATCGCCCCCTGTCTCGCGCAACGCAGGGCCGCCAGCGGCGATCACTGCCGCCCCACATTGCATTGCCTCAAGTACCGGCAAGCCGAAGCCCTCGTAAAACGACGGGAGCACCACCGCCAAAGCGCCGCTGTAGAGCGCGGGCAGATCCGCCTCGGGGACCGGACCCAAGAACTGCAAACCCTCCTCGGTTGCGGGAGTCGCGCATTGTTTGCGAGTCCGGCCGGCAAGCAACAACTCCACGCCAAACTCCCGGTAGACTTCACGCCACGCCCGAATTAACAAGTCCAAATTCTTGCGCGGCTCGATGGTTCCGACGTGGAGGAAGTAGGGAGCGTCTCGTGCCAATTCCGGAGCGGGGCAGAACCAGGCCGACGCCGCCAGCGGGACGGCCACCACACGCTCAGCCGGTACGCGAAGAACGGAGATCACCTCCTGGCGTACCGGCTCGCACGGGGTGATCACCATTGTCGCCAATCCCATGCGCAGGAGAATCGGCGTGCGCGACCGGATGCGCTCGGACGGCGCGCGCCACGGCTCTTCCTTCCACGGGGACAAGTCGTGAATGGTCATCACCGAGGGCCTGAGGCGGAGGTAGGGTACGGCGAAATCAGTGCCGTGAAAAACCTCCGCGTCGAGCCGCCGCAGCAGGGCCGGCAGCCCGAACAGCCACCAGCGGCGCTCCACGAGTCCTCCGCGCGACTCGTAACGGCGGAGATTGATCGGCTGCTCCTCCAGCGGCGGAAATCTCTGATCGGAGACGAGCCAAACCTGGTCCGCCGGACACAATCGTGCCAACGCCAGCGCCAACTCCGACGTGTAGCGCCGGATGCCGCCGGTCTCCACGGTAAGCGGCGTGGCGTCGAGAACGATCTTCATTCACCGCCGCCCGCGGCGAGATCCTCCAGGACCGAGGGGTGGCTGGCCATCCAACGCAGAACGCGGGCGGCCTTAGTGCTGCCGATGCGCTGATCCATCGCGAGGGCATCTGCCATGGGTCCGATCGTCCGCCGCGCCTCTTCGACCGGCACGTATTCGATACGAGCGCTGCCGCCGGCGGCTTTCCGAACGGCTTCCGCGAGGTCGCGCAGACGCACGGGCGGCCCGTCGGCGGCGACGAACAGATCGCCCGGTTCGGCCTTTTCGGCGCAGCGGAGGTAGAGGTCCGCCAGGTCGTCGACGTGAACAAAGCTCCAGTGATTCTCGCCATCGCCGATGACGCGCACCAAACCTTCGGCGCGCGCCAACGCGAGCATTTTACCGACGCTGCCGCCACCGCGGCCATAGACCATCGCCGGCCGTACGACCACGCCGCATACCTTTTCCGCCACCGCGTCGAGGACCATTCGTTCCACCGCCGGACGCCAGGCGACCACATCGGGTGGCCGTAGCGGAGCCATTTCACCGGCGAGTTTGCCGCGCGTGTCGCCCATCACCCAGACACCGCTGGTGTACAGGAGCAGCTTGCCGGACCCACGTAACGCCCCGATCATGCCGTCCACCGCCGCACGGTCGATCTCGCCGGCTTCGGGTCCCCAATTCATGCCGATGTGGACGACACCTTCCGATTCGGCCGCTGTCCGGGCGAGCAAGTCCTTATCGGCGAGCGCACCCCGGACCGGCGTCGCGCCGAGGGCTTCCACCGCGCGGGCCGACTCATCGGATCGGGCCAGCGCGCTCACTGCGTGGCCGGCCTTTTGCAGGGCCTCCACAACGGGCCGGCCGATGTAGCCGGTGGCTCCGGTTACGAATACACTCATTTGTGCTCCTTAGCGCGGTCGCTGGCGGGAACGTCTCTGCCGGCAGAAACCGATCCCAGGCGTCGCCACGAGTGGCGACGCGGCACACATGAGTGTGTGCGCCACCTGTTGCCACCGACATGTCATGGTTAGTTGGCGGGGCGGAGACCTTCTTCTGCGCCGAGGCCGCGGGTCAGCCAGCCGGGGTACCAGCGGAAGACGTTGCCGGTCAGACTGCCGATGAAGATCAGCTTGTCCGGCGTGGCGTGGATCCAGTGTCCGGGGCTCTCCATCGAACCGAGGATGCGGCCGGTCTCGATGTCGATCTTCATGATACGGCCGGCCAGCGTATCGTAAGTGAGGTTCTCGATATTGTTGCGGTGCGTGATGATCCACATTTCGTCCTCCGGTGTGACGAAGAGGTTCTGCGTAGCGCCGAGATGGTTCCACTGCCGCAGAAACTTTCCGTTGGCGTCGAATACCTGGATCCGGTTGTTCTCACGGTCGCTCACGTAGACGCGGCCCTTAGAATCGACGCCGATGGAGTGCGGCGTGTTGAATTCGCCGGGCTTGGTTCCGCGCTTGCCCCAGTCCATCAGGTATTTGCCATCGGCCGTAAACTTCACGACGCGGGAGTTGCCGTAGCCGTCCGAAACGTAGACCTCGCCGGACGGTGCGAAGGCAATATCAGTAGGACGGTTGAACGTTTCGGCGTCGGTGCCGGCCTTGCCGCGCTTGCCGAGTTTGAGCAGCACTTTGCCGGTCCGGTCGAACTTGAGGACCTGGTGGTCGCCGTTGTCGGTGACCCAGATGTTGCCATCGCGGCCGGCGCGCATGCCGTGGGCATTGCCGATCATGCCGCGGCCCCACGAACGCAGATACTGGCCTTTCGCATCGAAGACAACGACCGGGTCCGCTTTCTTGCCACGCTGAAAGACGTAGACCTCGCCGGCGGAATCGACGGTGACTGCCGAGACGCGTCCGAATTTCCAGCCGTCGGGCATCGTGTCCGGCTCTTCGCCGAAACGGATCTGCACGCGGTATTTCAGCAGCCCGCCCTCGTGCGGGTGCCATCCCTGTTCGGCGCTCAGCCCGGCGGCTAGCGCGGCTAATAGTAGAAGCCGTGTCACAATGCCTCCTCTGGGGTTTCCCGCCAATCATACACCGGCAGCGCGGGCGGTGATACAGTGGGTTCCCGATGACCCCTTCGATCACACGCCGCCGGTTCGCCTCGGGCCTCGGAGCCGCGTCGCTCGGAGCCGGCCTGCTCGGGTGCGGCTCGCGTGCGCGGCGTCCGAATATTCTCTGGATCACCTGCGAAGACATCGGGCCGCATATTGGCGCGTACGGCGACAAGTACGCCACGACGCCGAACCTCGACCGCTTCGCCGAGCGCAGTCTGCGGTATCGCCACGCGTGGTCCAACGCGCCGGTCTGTGCGCCCGCCCGGACGACGATCATCTCCGGCATGTACCCGCCATCGACGGGCTCCGAGCACATGCGCTCGCTCACGCGGTTGCCCGCCACGGCGCGGATGTATCCGCAGTATCTTCGCGAGGCCGGCTATTACACGGCCAACAACGTGAAGGAGGACTATAACCTCGAAAAACCGGGCGAGGTGTGGGACGATTCCAGCAAGACAGCGCACTGGCGGAACCGGCGCGAAGGCCAGCCGTTCTTTTCGATCTTCAACTTCACGATCACGCACGAGAGCCAGATCCGGCGGCGCCCGCATACGCTCACGCACGATCCGGCGCGCGTCCGCGTGCCCGCCTACCATCCCGACACGCCGGAGGTCCGTCACGACTGGGCGCAGTATTACGACAACATCACCACGATGGACGAGCAGGCGGCAAAGGTTCTCGGTGAACTTGCGGAAGACGGGCTTGCCAACGACACCGTCGTCTTCTTCTATGGCGACCACGGCTCCGGGATGCCGCGCAGCAAGCGCTGGCCCTACAACTCCGGCTGCGAAGTTCCGATGATCGTTCACGTGCCGGAGAAGTACCGCCATCTCGCGCCAGCAGACTACCGGCCGGGCGGCGCCACGGACCGCATGGTGGGGTTCGTCGATCTGGCGCCAACTCTGTTGAGTCTCGTGGGGGTACGTCCGCCGGAGCACATGCAGGGCGTGCCTTTCCTCGGCGAACACATCGGCCCGGAGCAGGAATACCTGTTCGGTTTTCGCGGCCGCATGGACGAGCGCTACGATCTGGTGCGGTCCGTCCGCGATAAGCGGTACGTCTACATCCGAAACTACATGCCGCACAAGATCTACGGTCAGCACATCGCCTACATGTTCGAGACGCCGACAACCACGGTGTGGAAAGACCTCTACGACAAGGGCAAGGTGAACGACGCCCAGGGGAGATTCTGGGAGACGAAGCCGGCCGAGGAACTGTACGACCTGGAAGCCGATCCGGACGAGGTGAACAACCTCGCCGCGTCGGCCGAGCATAGTGAGACGCTGGAACGGCTGCGGCGCGCGCAGCGCGACCTGGCGCTAAAGGTTCGCGATGTGGGTTTTCTGCCCGAGGGCGAGATCCACTCGCGCGCCGGAGGGTCGAGTCCATACGAGATGGGCCACGACGATGCGAAGTATCCGCTGGAGCGGGTCTTGAACGCCGCCGATGCCGCTTCGTCGCTGCTGGAGGCCGACATTCCGCGGCTGCAGGAAACGTTGAAAGACCCGGACGGCGCGGTGCGCTATTGGGCGGCGCTGGGGTTCCTGATGCGCGGCGAGGCCGTTGTCAACGCGAATGCCGAGATACTGCGGAACGCCCTCCGGAGCGATTCTTCACCCTACGTCCGGGCTACCGCCGCCGAAGCCCTCGGCCGCTACGGGACGCCGGCGGATGTGAAGGAGTCGCTCGGCGTGCTGATCGATCTCGGCGATTTGTCGAAGCATGGTCTGTACCTCTCGCTGTGGGCGCTGAACGCGCTGGACTACATGGACCGCCGGGCGCTGCCGGTGAAGGACCGGATCGCCAAACTGCCGGATCACGATCCGGCGATGGACAATCGCTTTCGCGCGTACGCCGGCAACCTAATCAAGAAGACGCTCGCGGATCTGGCCTGATCGGGTTTTGGCCCCGTTCGCGATCCTCGATTTGGCTTTGCCCGCGTCCGCCGCCATCGCGAGCGGATTGTGCAAGGTATACTTTCGGATCATGCTGCGGTTCCTGGTTGGGATCGGGTTGTCCGCGGTTGTCCTCCATGGACAATCGGTGCTAGACGAAATCGCGGTTTGGCGACCGCCGCCGGGCGAGGCTCGGATCGCTCCGAAGACACCGTGTGCGTCGCTGCGGGCCTTGACGGGGTTCGAATTCAGCGTGATCTCCGCGATGTTAACCCCGGCCGCGGATGGAACCGCCGAGTTCTGCCGGGTGCGTGGCCTGATCGAACCCCGGATCCGTTTTGAAGTAGCACTGCCCACTGCGTGGCATGGACGCCTGCTCATGACGGGGAATGGCGGTTACGCCGGCGAGGATCTCGAAGTCCCGGGCCGGGTACGGCTCCGGAATGCCGCCGTCACTTCCGGGTTTCTCCACACGCAAACGAACACGGGCCA
>CAYPUQ010000020.1:11548-17924 GCA_964413655.1 uncultured Solibacteraceae bacterium
TCCGGAATGCCGCCGTCACTTCCGGGTTTCTCCACACGCAAACGAACACGGGCCACGACGCGGCGGGCCAGCCACTGGGCGCGTTCGCGACGGATCCACAGAAGCTTGTTGATTATGCTTTCCGGGCGGTCCACGTGACAGCGGTGACCGCGAAGAAAATCGCCGCCGCCTACTATGGCGGCCCGCCGAAACGATCGTACTTCGTCGGCTGCTCCACCGGCGGGCGTCAGGGCTTGATGGCAGCGCAACGCTTCCCCGAAGACTTCGACGGGATCTACTCCGGAGCGCCGGTACTCGACTTCGTTGGAACCATGGTTAACTACGTATCCATTGTGCAGAGCATGGCGAAAACGCCGATCAGTTCGGAAAAGTTAAAGCGCGCCGGTACGGCCATCTACGATCAGTGCGACGAAAACGACGGCGTGAAAGACGGGCTGATTGAGGACCCGCGACGCTGCGCCTTCGATCCCGCCGCCCACCTCCCGAAATGCACAGATGGCGAATCGCCGGAGTGTTTCACGGCGGGTGAGATCTCACTCCTCCAGCAGCTTTACTCGGATCAGTTCGTGGGCGGTCAACGCGTCTTTCCGGGTTGGCCTGTTGGAATCGAGACGCTCGACGCGAACGGCCGGGTTGGTTGGAACAACTGGCTTGTCCGGGAGAATGCGCCACCGATCTTCGAGATGTTCTCGGAGGCTTTCTTCCGTTACCTCGCCTTCCCGAAGAAGGACCCAGACTTGCGCGCGGGCCAAGTCGACCTCGCGGCGGTGTATTCCCAGTTGAGTTCGATCCGTCAAACGCTGAATGCAACCGATACGGACCTGTCCGCGTTCCGCGACCGGGACGGGAAGCTGTTGATGTGGTTTGGCTGGGCCGATCCCGCCTTGAATCCCAACATGGGTGTGGAGTACTATGAATCCGCGGTTCGCGAAATGGGCCCGAAGACCACGGATTTTTTCCGGTTGTTCATGATGCCGGGCGTGTTTCACTGTTCGGGAGGGCCAGGCTGCGATGGGGCGCCCCGGCTGGCCGCGCTCACCGATTGGGTGGAGCACGGCAAGGCCCCGGACCGGATAACGGCGTCGCGTACCGTGACAGGCAAGGTGATTCGGACGCGGCCGCTGTGTCCGTACCCGCAGATTGCCAGGTACAAGGGGTCGGGCAGTACGGATGATGCGGCAAGCTTCGTTTGTGCCGCGCCGGGAACTCGATAGGGACTTAAAAGGAGGATGGAGTGGCTCGACGGATTCTGTATGGGATGTGTGGCGTGGTGGCTGGCGGTTTAGCGGGTTACTTCCTGCAGGCTGGAGGCTACGGGATTCCCGTGAGCCTTCCGATTATTGCGGGTGGCCTGGTGGCGCTGCTTTGGGCTGAACGAACGAAACGCGTCCAGACTCCGGAAGAGATCCATCGGCCGGTAACGCTGCGGAACGCGGATAAGGACAAGCACTGACATCCGTGATCGCATACAATGCGATTCGATGCGGGTTCCCGGACTGCTGGTCTTCTCGTTCGCTGTCGCTTGCGCCGGCGCCGACGTCTCTTGGGACTTTGAGGGTGGGCGGCTCGATCGGGCCGAACAGGTGACGCCGCGGCACTGGCGGCTGCACATTCCCGGCGAGGTGGATCAGGATAGCCGCAACCGGCAGGCGAGTTGGTTCTATGTGCGGGTCGACAACGCCGGCCGCGAGCAACTCCTGATCGACCTGGTTGGTTTGCCCGGCGAGTACAACTACCAGCCGAACCTCGGACCGATCGACGATCGCACCCCACCGGTGATCTCTTACGACCGGCGGACATGGGAAGCTATCACAACGGTGGAATACGACAAGCCCGAACCGCGCCTGCGCCTGCGAATTTCTCCGAGAAGGAATACGTTCTGGATTGCCCGGGTCCCACCCTACACGAACTCGCACCTGAACGATTTGCGGTCGCGTCTACGGCGGCGGGCGGGGTTCCGCGAGGAGGTCATCGGCCAGTCGGTGGAAGGCCGGGCTTTATATTTGTGGACGGTGGGCGAGGCGGCGACGGGACGACCCGTAGCGTGGCTGATGGTACGGCAGCATAGCTGGGAGTCGCCGACCTCGTGGGTGGGCGAGAGCGCCGTGCTGGCCCTGACCGCGAACGACGCCGGGGGACGCGATCTGCGCGAAAAGGTGCTGTGGAAGATCTTCCCGCTGTGCGACCCAGACGGCGTCGCGCGCGGCGGGGTACGCTTCAACCGGCACGGCTACGACCTGAATCGCAACTGGGATTTGATCGTGCCCGCGAAGATGCCGGAGATCGCCGCGCAACATGCGGCGGTCCGCAAGTGGCTCGCCGCGGGCAACCGCATCGACCTTTATCTTACTCTGCACAACACCGAGACCGCCGAATACATCCAGGGCTCGCCACAGGCGGAAGGGCCTTTGGGGACGCGATTCTTCGAACTGCTGACCGCGAAGACCATGTTCGAGGCGACGCGGCCGCTCTCCACGTCGCCGCGGACCACGACCGAGGGAAAGCCTGGCCGGATGCCGGTCGTGCAGGGGTTGGCGCGGGATTTCAATCTGCCCGCTTTTCTGATGGAGCAGCGGATCTCTCACCATCCCAAACTGGGCCGTATCCCAACCGTTGAGGACGGGCTTCAGTTCGGCCGCGATCTGGTGGGCGTGATTCGCGACGTGCTGGCTGGGCGGTAGGGGTTCATCACCTCTGCTCCGCGTGACGCGGCAAGAGCCGGCGAACCACGGCGGGACTCGTGAGCTCCCTGAGCGCATCTTTTCCCACCCAGCGCGCGGCGGGCTGCTGGGAATCCGCGAGACGCCGGGCGAGCTTCACTGCGGCTGCGTTGAGCGCCGCGTTGCGCCGGCCAACCATGCGCAGGGCCCAGTTCACGGCCTTCTTGACGAAGTTTCGTTCGTCATCGGCGGCGCGTTCGACGGCGATCAGGCTCTCGATAAACGGTTCGTCGCCGGCGTTCTTGTCGTGTGCCGCGAGGCTGGCAAGCAGGGCAAAGGCCGCGCGCTTGACGAATTCGTCTCGCCTGCCGCTCCACTGTTCGACCTTGGCCCAGGCGTGCGGCGTCCGGTCGAACAGGTGGAAACACAGGGTGTCGCAGATGGCCCAATTGTCGAAGTCGCGGCACCAGCGGTCCATCTGCGCGGGTGTGACGCGCGCCGGTTCGTCGACGAATGCCGTCAGCATGCGGGCCTCGTACCAGCCGGTGTCCCAAAGAGCGGCGGCGAGTTCGTGGCTGCGCCCGACGCGCTTGGCCAGCGCCTGGATATTTCTCACTGACACGCCAAACGCCTTGGGCGCCGTAATGCCGAACCGTGCCAGGTTGGCGCGATCATGGGGCGTGCTGTTCCGCTCAAGCCAGGAGAGCGCGGCCTGGACTTCGTCCGGTGTGGGAGCGGACGCTTTCTTGCCCGGCATTCCAGTCCTCCGCGGGCGCTATTGAAGCGCGGCCAGCATCTCCGCCAGCCTGTCGAAGGATGCCGCCACTCCTTCCTCCATCGGAGACTTGAGGACAGCGTCGCGCGCCTCCCGGGACTTGTAGAGCGCCGCGCTGGTGAGGGTGGTCTTGCCGTCTTGCTCGTTAAATGTTGTGGTCACAACCGTCTCACCGCCGGTCCAATCCTCGTCGAATAACTCCGTGTGGACGATCCGCTCGGGCGGCACGATCTCGCGATAAACGCCGCTCATGCCCATCTCGGTCCGTTCGCCGCGACGCCAGACATAACGAAAGGCGCCGCCCACTCTCAGATCGATCTCGCAGACGGCCAGCGACCAGCCGGACGGCCCGAAAAACCAGCGTTTGAGCAGCTCGGGCTTGGTGAACGCGTCGAAGACGAGACGGCGCGGCGCGTCGAATGCTCTGGTCATGACGATTTCGCAGTCGGCGAGCGCGGTGACCTTCAATGTTCCGGTGTTCGCCATAGTGATCTCCTTATCGCTTGGCGCGGCGGTGTTTTCCGCCTTTCGCCTGTAGTTCGTCGAGTAGACCGTCGAGGCGCTGGAACGTGGCCTCCCAAAACTGCCGGTAACCTTCCAGCCACTCGGTGGCCTCCGCAAGTGGCTTTGCCTCAAGCCGGCGCGGCCGGCGCTGTGCATCGCGGCCGCGCGAGATCAGCTTGGCGCGCTCGAGCACCTTGAGGTGCTTGGAGATCGCGGGTTGGCTCATCGCAAACGGCTTCGCCAGTTCCGTCACGGCCGCTTCGCCGGAGGCGAGACGGGCGAGGATGGCCCGCCGTGTCGGATCGGCGAGGGCGGCGAAGGTAGCATCAAGGCGCTGGGATGCCGTCATCGTATAACCGAGTGGTTAAGGTACCATTTGGTTATATACGAGATTGCGGCCTTTCGTCAAGGCAGGATCTGGCGTGGCGGCCTGGGAGGCCGCCGCGTACCCACGGGGCTGCCCCACCATTGCTTTACTGGCTGGTCTGGAAGAAGTCTGGAAGGCCGGGCTTAGTATCCCGGAGGATCTCGAGGATTGCGCGCCGGTCGCTGGCACTCAGGCGCGCGAAGCGCTCCGAAGTGTCCTGGCCGGAGAGGACTTCCCACAACCGGCGGTAGATGTAATCACGGGCCGGTTTGGGAAGCCCGTCGAACGAAGCCGAGTAGATCAGCGGGCTGCACGGGTACTTCAGCAAGCGCGTCTTCAAGTCGAGTTCGTATAACGAGCGGCCCTTGCCGTCGCGCGGCCCGCGCGCGGAGTATTCCCCGGCGAAACCGGAAGTGCCGGCAACAG
Organism: uncultured Solibacteraceae bacterium; assembly: GCA_964413655.1. Classification (GTDB taxonomy): domain Bacteria; phylum Acidobacteriota; class Terriglobia; order Bryobacterales; family Bryobacteraceae; genus CAYPUQ01. Next base: position 16,281 of record CAYPUQ010000020.1, read on the forward strand.
CGCCGCTCAACGGCGCCTCGTCGGTGAACAACAGGTAGCGCAGCAGTTCCTCGGACGGATTCCGCACGCGGCGCTGCCCGGATTCCGTCAACGTACCCGGCGGCTCACCCAGCAGTTTATTCATCACGTTGGAGTCGAAGACGGCGATCCGGCTTTCGAAGCCAATGCGGGTGATCAGGTTCTGCATTCGCGTCTGGTGTTCGAGCACCATGAGCGCCACGATGTCGCTATGCGGTGACACGTAGGCGCCGGTGTCGAAGTACGGCTTCAGGTCCCTTACGTTCTGCCCGGTCTTGGGGTCGAACGTTTCCAGGCGCTTCTTGTCTTCCATGAGCGTGTTGCCCATGTGTGATTCGGCACCGTGCGAGCCAGTCACGTACCATCCGCCCCAGCGTTCCTTGAGCGGACTGCGGTGGTCGGTCACAAACGTGCCGGCCTGGAACACCGGCATCCCCGTGCGATCCGGGAACACCGAGCGAACCACCAGGCCGGGCACGCCGAGTGTCGCGCCGGTAGCGTGGCACTGGAGACACTGCTCCTGGCGGTCAAAACTAAGTTCGGCCTTCGGCTCTTGTTCGAGCGTGTAAAAGCTGACGCCCTGTTCCGCGTCAACGGCGGTGAGTTCCAGTACGTCGCCGCCACGAACGTAGCCGACGGTGACGGTGTCGTTGAAGTAGATAGCGCGGGGCAGACGGGGCGCGATGCGCGGCGCCTGGAAACTGGTCTTCGAGAAGACCAGCACCTGCGACGACAAAGGCACGTCGAGCGCTTTCAGCATCGAGCGCAGGTAGCCGAACTCGGGTTCGAATTCCAGCTTCACTTCCCCTTTCCGCAGGGCTTCCTGGAGTTGGACAACCGGGTCCTTCACCGCGCGCGAGTTGTATTGGATGGCTTCGTGATTCAACGGCAGCACATAGGAACCGCCGAGGTCCGCGGACAGCGATCCCGCACTGGCGAACACGACGGCGGCGGTCACCCAGGCCCGCTCACCGCGCATAGCGCACCTCCAGGTTCAACGGGCGTAGCGCACCGGGTGAAGTATCTTCGATCATCTCGGCGATTGTCGCATCAGCCAGGACCGATTCCACCATGGCCACCGCCTGGTCGAGTTTATGATGCAGCGGGCAGAGCTGCCCGCGATGTTCCTTGAGCTTAAGCGGGCAATGGCGGATGCGTTGGATCGGATCGACGGCATTCACCACAGCGAGCACACTGATCCTTCGCGCGGGACGGCTCAGCACGAATCCCCCGCCCTTGCCGCGCTGGCCGGAAACCAAGCCGGCCCGTCCCAGCAGTTGCATGACCTTCGAAAGGTAGTCGGTGGGAACCTGCGTTCCCTCCGAGATGTGCTGCGAAGTCTGCGGCGCGTCTGGCCGGGTGGCCAGCCAGACCATCGCGCGGAGGGCGTATTCAGCGGTTTGCGAAAACATGGCTTCAGTTGACTTATGGATAAGTATATCCATAAATGGAGCCACATGTCCAGGCCGTGGCGGGCCCCGGGCTCCTCCGCTACTCCCAACGCGACAGCAGGTAGTTTTTCTCGGCCTCGTACGTCATACAGAGGCGTTCCAAGCGCTGTTCGACCTCGGCCGGGCCCGCCTCCTTCATCTGAACGATGAAGGAGGCGACCCAGCCGAGGTAAAG
>CAYPUQ010000020.1:18024-31775 GCA_964413655.1 uncultured Solibacteraceae bacterium
CCGGGCCCGCCTCCTTCATCTGAACGATGAAGGAGGCGACCCAGCCGAGGTAAAGCGGCGTCAGCGCGCGCAGCAAGTGATCGCGGCCGATTACGCGCTTGTGCGAGGCGATGGCGAAGTCGTAGACCGTATGAACCCACGTTCGGTCGGGAAAGACGAAGTGGACGTCGTCCATCTTTGAGATAGCCGAAAACTCTTCCATGGTCGACGGCGGCAAGAACAGATCCCAGACCTCGCGCAGTTGCTCGTTGCCGAGGCGGAACGAATCGATCATGCGCCTCACGTTAACGTTCACCGGTTCGGTGGTCACCTGGAACTGCGGGCCGTAGATCGGAACCGGCTCGGAACCCTGCACCCGCGGCCAAATGGCGACATTACGCTCCATTTCCTGGAACAAGGAACCGATCACCTGGACCAGCATGGCGGCGAGGTCCGAGCCGGGGTCCTTGGCATCGTGGATCTTGGCGCCGAGAAACGTCTGGCAGACGCGGAAGCCACCGCAAACGGCCTGGGTGCTCATCCAGATATCGATCCCGAAGCGGGCGACATCGCTGTGCCAGACCTCCTGTTTCAGATAGTGGTCGAGCACGGCGCGCGAGAACCCGAACTCGCCGCCGATGGGCTGGCGGATGCGCTTGCCGTACAGCGCGCGGGTCAGGGGAAACACGATGCTGTTCGTGATGGTGCCGTCGTACTTGTGGCGCTGGTAGAAGGGCGCGGTGAAGTCGAACCCCTCGTCGAGAATCGGGCGGAGCAGCAGGTCGATCCATTCGGGGGTGATGCTGCGCAGGTCCGAGTCCACGACGGCACAGGCCCGCGCGCCGAGCTGCTCGGCCATCAGAAAGACCGCGCGCAGGGCGCTGCCTTTGCCGGGAATGCCGTTGTAGGGGGTCGTCAGCTTGTGGATCGGCGAGACCGGGTAGGATACCTGCACGAGCGGCGCTTCATCGTGCGGGGTTTCGAGCACCTTCTTCGGGGTGCCGTCCTTCGAGCCGCCGTCGGAGTTGATGATGACACCGCGCAGACTGGGGAAGTACTGCCGGAGCCCGGCGTAAACGGCGCGGACGACGTACTCGATGGTCGCGGCGTTGTTGTAGCTGGGTATCCCGACGACGATGTCGGCGCTACCGACATTCGCAATACCGGCCCGCGCCGCCGACGGCAGCAGCTCTTCTTCAGCGGTTGCTACTCGCGCCGCCGCGCTTTGAGTGTCCTTCATCGCTCGGCAAGCTGACGCTCCCTCTGAACGCCTACTCTACCTTTTTACTGTATACCGACTTGTTCGCCCGGCGGGCAGATCGGGCCGGACGGCGACTTTCGTGGCGTTGTGGCCGGCCTTACAATGAGCGGCTCAGCATTCATCAAACCCCGTCGTGGATGTAGTAGGTGTTCGGCCCCAAGTGCGGATAGAACCTCTCCACAGCCTGGGCCAACTCGGCATGGGCCTGTGTGCTCACGGTATTCCCGAGCCGCTTGGCGGTCGCGATCGGCCAAGCCTTCTGCGCAATGGGTTTCCAACTGAAATTCGCCGAGGGCAAGGATGGCCCCGAGACCAGTTGCAGGTAGTAGCAGTGGGCCACGAACGCGACGGCCTCTTCTTCGAGCGCCGTCAGGTAGGACTTCTTGGCGTCGAACGAGGCGTGAACCGCCTCGTGGACAATCTTCGCGCGGATCGCGTTGCTCGTTGCCAGCGACGCGATCTCCATCCGATTCGGCTTCTGCTCGTACTGCGCCCCGATGTCCTTGTTCGCCAACTCCGGCGCGTACCGGACCGTGATCCGGTTGTTGATCACGAGCATTCCGACGTTTCCGATCTGGCCGGGCCAGATGGTTGCTTTCGGCATCGAGAACTGCACGGCGCGAGCGGCCGAACTCAGCAGGGTCTCCTCGACCAGATTGCGCACTTGAGCATCGTTGTTAGACATGATTTTCTCCTTTGGGTGGTTCGTAAGGGCTGTCATCGCCTTGGCTGCGCCCCTACGCCGGGTCATGCGAGGCCGCGTCGCCGGATTCGCTCAAGCGGCGGGGTTCGAAAAGCAGGACAAAGTTCCTACAAAATTCCTACAGCGGGTAAATGCTTGAATCGAAAACTCCCAATCTGAACTACGCGCTCAACTCCGGATTCAGCACTACTTTGATGGCCGAGCCGTCCTGGGTGGCGCGGAAGCCTTCTTCGAAGCGCTCCAGCGGCAGTTCGTGGGAGATCAGCGCCTCGGCGTCGATCTTCCCTTCCCCGAGTAGCCGTACGGTGCGCTGCCACGAGGTCCAGACGTAACCGTACGATCCGATGACGCGCAACTCCTTCATCATGATGTTGCCGAAATCAGTCGTGATCGGGCCGCCGTAGACGCCGAGCGGCGCCAGGGTGCCTTCCTTGCGAATCGCCCGCCAGCAGGATGCGAGCGACGCCTGGCTGCCCGCGCACTCGAAGACGGTATCCGCGCCACGGCCGCCACTGATTTCCATCACGTGGTCGACCAAATCGTCCCGCTCCACATCCACCACCACGTCCGCGCCGAGAGCGCGTCCGCACTCCAGCCGCGCCGCGTCCTTCGAGAGCCCCGCCAGGATCACCCGCGCGCCTTCGATCTTCGCCACCTGCATTGTGAGCAGGCCGATACAGCCCGGTCCCGAAACCAGCACCAGGTCGCCGTTATGAACCGGAACCCGTTCGATGGCCGCATGCACGGCGACAGCGAGCGGTTCGCCGAGCGCCGCCGCGCGGAAGCTCACATGGTCCGGCAGCTTGTGGCACCGCCGCGCGTCGATGCACAGGTACTCGGCGAAAGCGCCGTCGATCATGTAGCCGGCCGAAACTCGCTCGGGACACATGAACGGATTGCCCGCGAGGCAGTGAAAGCACTGCCCGCACGTCCTTGCCGGATTCGACGCCACAACTCGGTCGCCCTCGGCGAAGCCGCGTACACCGCCGCCGAGTTCGACCACCGTTCCGCACCACTCATGTCCCAGCACCACCGGCGGGTCGCAGCGCCAGCGCCCGTTGAGGATATGCACGTCGGTTCCGCAGATCCCCGCCCCGCCGATGCGCAGTTTGACTTCGCCCGGACCGGGCGAAGGCTCGGGCCAGTCCATCAGCGCGACGTGGCCTTCCCCGGGCGCCGTCTTTACCACCGCCTTCATCGCTTTCCCTCCGCCAGCAGCGCCTCGGCCTCCGCCACGATATTGCGCGCGCGCAAACCGTACTTGTCGAACAGTTCGTCCGCGCGCCCCGACTCGCCGAACACGTCGCGCACGCCGACCCGCCGCACTCTTCGCGGCGTCGTGCCGGACAAGCACTCCGCGACCGCGCCGCCCAGGCCGCCAATCACCGAGTGCTCCTCCACCGTCACAAAGCCGAACGTCGCCTTCGCGGCGTCCAGCAGGGCCTCTTCGTCCAGCGGCTTCACCGTCGGCATGTGGAGCACGCGCGCCGACAATCCTTTCGTGTTCAGTTCGGCGGCGGCCCACAATGCCTCGCTCACCATGATGCCCGTCGTCACGATCGTGACGTCGCTGCCGTCGCGAAGCCGTCTCGCGCGTCCGATCTCGAACCCGCCGTGAATCTCCTCCACCACCGGGTAGTTGTCGCGCCCAAAGCGGAGGTACACCGGACCCGGCCACCGTGCGGCGGCTTGCGTGGCCAGCCGGGCCTCCTCATAGTCGCCCGGGACGAGCACGATCATGTTCGGCATCGCGCGCATGATGGCGATGTCCTCGCAAGCCTGATGGGAGGCGCCGTCGCCGCCGGTCGAGATCCCGCCGTGCGTCGCGCCGATCTTCACGTTCACCTTCGGATAGGCGATAGAGTTGCGCACCTGGTCGCCCGCCCGGCAAGTGGCGAACACGGCGAACGTCGTGGCGAAGGGAATGAATCCTTCCAGTGCGAGCCCCGCCGCCACAGACATCATGTTGCCTTCCTGAACGCCGCAGTTGAAGAACCGGGTGGGATAGTGCACTTCGAAGTCGCACGTCTTGGTCGCTTTGGCGACATCGCTGTCGAGCACGAGGATGCGGGGGTCGTCCTCCGCCAATTCGATCAGGGCATCGACGTACCCTTGCCGCGTCTGCTTACGCTCCATGCACCAGTTCCCGCATTGCCGCTTCGTATTCGGCGCCGCCGGGCGGGGTCCCGTGCCACTGAACCGCGTTCTCCATGAACGACACCCCTTTCCCCTTCACAGTCCGCGCGATAATCATCGCCGGCCGCTTCTTTTCGCGGTGCGCGGCGGCGACCGCGCCGGCGATAGCCCGGAAGTCGTGGCCGTCGATCTCCTGGGTGAACCAGCCGAAGGACTCCCACTTTTCGCGCAGCGGGTCGAGCGGCATGATCTCCTCCGAGTTGCCGTCCGTTTGCAGGTAATTCCGGTCGACGAAGGCCACGGCGTTATTGAGGCCGTATTTGTGGCCGAACATTGCCGCCTCCCACACTTGTCCTTCCTGCAGTTCGCCATCGCCGCACAAAATGTATACGAAATGTTTTTGACCCTTCAGCTTGGCCGCGAGCGCCATTCCGAGTCCGGTGGAGATCCCGAGACCGAGTGTGCCGGTGGACGCCTCGACCCCAGGGGTCTTCGGCTGATAGGGATGCCCCTGCAAGTGCGAGCCCGCCCGGCGGAACGTCCACAGATCCTCGCGCGGGAAGTAGCCGCAATCGGCGAGCGCCGCGTAGAGAACCGGTGTGCAGTGGCCTTTCGAGAGAATGAAACGGTCGCGCTGATCCCAGCCGGGATTGGCCGGGTCGTGCCGCATCAGATGGTAATATAGCGCCACGACCAAGTCGGCCGCTCCAAGGCTTCCCCCCACATGGCCCGATTGTGCGCGATAGACCATCTCGACGATGGTCCGCCGGATCTCGCGCGCTTTCTCGTGGAGGAACTGTTGTTTCTTAGCGGTGAGCCTCATTCCACTCGCACCTCCGGCGTGGCCATCGCCGATTCGATCTCCGCCGCCGCGGCTTGAAACGCGGAATCCTCGATTAAGCCCACGGAGAACCGTGCCGGCGCCGCCGTCATATAACGGCCGCAGCAGCGGTGTTCGCGCCCGAAGCCGAAGACGGTCATCTCGCCGTCCATCTGATAGAACTGGTCGTTGGCGTCGTCGTTCCGGTGGTTGGCAACGAACAGAGCCCGTTTGAGCTTTCGATCGCCGAAGTAGACCCACTCCGGCCCCGGTAGATCGCCGGTCCATGCTTCGGTCACCGGCCGCTTCAGTCCCGTTGAAGTCACCGTGAAATCGTCCTCGAGATCCAGTTTTCCGCCGGGCGTTCCCTCGTAGAGTAACCAATAGGGCTCGCCGGCCCGAACTATAGTCAGCCGGGCATGAGCCGGAAAGAAGTCCCAGTACATCTCCCATTTTCCGTCGTTGCTCACGCTGCGGAGGCGGGCCCGAAGCGGGCCAGTGCTTTCCACTGTGGTCTTCGATCCCTTGTCGCCGGTATAGCCGGGATGCGCCACGACGCCGAGGTTCGGAATGCCCCGGAACTCGCCGGCCGCGCGGCCGCCGGGGCGGTAGCTAATCCAGTCGTTGCCATCCGGGTCGAACAGCGAAGCGAATCCGGCGCCCTCCTTGTGATAGATCCACGTTCCGCGCGGCGTCGCGATACGCAGACTTTCCTGGCCTTGGTGCTCGATGCCGTCCTCGACGCGCACCGGCGCTTCCCCATGCGATCTCCCCTGCGCGCCGCTCTCCACGCGAAACCGCCGCCGGTTTCCAGCGGGGAGCGCGACTTCAAGAAGGATCAGCAGAGTATTGTTGTGGAACTGCCAGGGCACGGGTTGGCCGTCCTCGGCGGTTACCCCGGAAACGGTTCCCCGCCACTCGGCTTCCACCACTTTGCCGGCGGCCAGATAGACCGGCCCGGACACGGTCAGCCACGCCGCCAGTAGTAGGTCCATAGAGAGGGCAGTCTATCAACCTTACCGGGGCGCGCGAAACCTGCTGTAACCTGTGAATGAAGACCGGCCCCTAACTCGGAGATCCGTATTCGGAGTACTGTTCGCGTTCCTCATCTTCATCCTGGTGCTGCCGCACTCGCTGTCTGCCGGCGATTCGGCTTCCCTGCCATCGCCCGCGGCTCTTTCATCGAGCCCAAACGGCCCGCGCACGGTCCCGAGATCGCAGCGCGCAAGGCGCCCGGAGACGAGTTGGAAGAACAGCGATTCCAGTGGCGCCCGGCCCTTTTGCAGTCCGGCTTTTTCTTCGGCGTTCAGCACTCGTTCCGATTCGCCACCGAGGCTGGAACGCGTGCCGGGCTGCGCGGACCGTTCTTCCCCGACTGGGGCGAATCCATTCGCGGTTACTGCGGGTGGAAGGACGGCGATCCCCCGATCGTCAATTGCGTCGCCCACCCCCTGATGGGCGCTGTGACCGGTTACATCCAGGCCCATAACGATCCGGCTGGGCGTGGCCGGCAGTTCGGCTGGAACCGGGGTTATTGGAAGAGCCGTATGAAAGCCACCGCCTGGTCGACCGCCTACAGCTTGCAGTTCGAGTTCGGCCCGGTCAGCGAATCCTCGCTCGACAATGTCGGACAGCAGCGCTACATCGTCGGCCCGCTGGAGGACCGCACCGCAACCGCGTCTTCAAAATGCTGCTGCGCAGCGCGCTGAATCCGTCGCGAACGTTCGCAAATGCGCTTCGCCTCCACGTTCCGTGGTACCGGGATACCCGCGGTGGAGTGTTTGGGCGTTGAACGCGCTGCTGCGGGTGCGCCCGAATTCCGAGCGTCAGCCGACCCTTCCGGCCGTTCCAGTTTTCCCGCCAACCTTCTCCTCAATTGGCGCCACGACCTCCGGCTGCCGCCGCCCGAACCGCTTGAAGTAAAGCTCCCCGATGAACTGCCGGAGCGGCAGTTTCCACGGTTCCTGCTTGTGGTTGTCCAACTTGCCCAGTCTTCTGGGGTTCATCCCCAACTCACGGGCCATCTGCACCTGGGCGTGCGACAGGTTGTGACGCTTCCGCGCCTCGATCCAATCTTGTATTTTGCTCTTCAGGGTCGCGCTCCCTCCCTAAGAAGTTAGCAGCTTCCCGCGGGCGCGCCACAACGGGATTCGCTACTCTGGGCGGAATGGGTTCCGCCGAGAGGGAACGGATGGACGCGCTGACGCAGGCGAACCTGCGCCTGCTCAAGCGTCTCGATGAGATGGAGCGGCGGTTGGACCGCATCGAGGGACGGCTAGGGATCGAAGCCGACGAAGCGCCTCGACCGCCTGTTCCGGTGCCGGAGCCCGAGATGGCGCGGGAGCCGCCACCCGAGACCCATCCTGAACCCGTCCGCCCCATGCCTGCCACAGCCGCTACGCTCGAAACTCAACTCGGCCTCACCTGGGTAAACCGCATCGCGGTCGTCACTTGCATCCTCGCGGCGGCCTTCTTCTTCAAGTACGCGGTGGACAGCCAGTGGATCGGCGAAGCGGGACGCGTGGTTCTGGGAGTCATCGCCGGGTTCGCCTGTCTCGGGGCGTCCGAGGCACTATTCCGGCGCGCGCACGCCATCTACGCGCAAGGGATCTGCGGGCTCGGAATCGCGATCCTCTATCTCGCCTTCGACGCCGCCTTCGCGTTTTACCAGCTCATTCCGCAGGCAGCCGCCTTCGGACTTATGGTGCTGACCACGCTCCTGGCGGCAGGTTTGGCGCTGCGATACGAGGCCCGCGCGATCGCCGCGCTCGGCCTCCTTGGAGGCTTCGCGACGCCGGCGGTGCTGAGCACCGGCGTCGACCGGCCGTGGTTCCTGTTCGGATACCTGCTGGTGCTCAGCGCGGGCGCGCTGACCCTGTCGCACCTCCGCCGCTGGACGGTGCTGGAGGTGCTGGCCTTCGCCGGGACCGTCGTTCTCTACGCGGCATGGCTCGACCAACACGGCGCGGGGACCGGCATCGTGCCCGATCTCGCCTGGCAGATGCCCGGCTGGTTGTTCCTGCTGGCCGCCTACACGCTGTTCGCCTGGCCACGACGGGAGTGGCTGGTTTGCGCGACCGGGTTCCTGGCCTGTTGCGCGTTGGCGGTGTTATGGCCGGACCGCGTCTGGCCGTTTCTCCTCAGCCTGACTGCACTCAGCGCGGCGGCGCTGGCGCTGGCCGACCGCTTTGCCTGGCGCTACTTGCCCCCGGCCGCCTTCGTTTCGTGGTGCGTGGCCTACCAGCTTTGGGATGGCGGCGTGGCGGTGCCGCTTGCCGGAACCCTCTTATTCCACATCGTGCTGTTCCTGCTCTTTCTTGGCTGGCTCCCCTGGCGCACGCTGGTTCGCGGACGGCCCGCCGGCAGGCCGGAACTCGTGCTAGCGCCCGCAAACGCGGTGGTGATGTGGGTGGCGTTCCATTCCCTGCTGAACGACGAGTATGAAGCCTGGCAGGGATTCATGACGGCCGCGCTGGCGGCAGCCCATTTGGCGGCCGGATGGCTGTTGTGGCGTGGCCAGGACGTTGAGGAACGGGACAGCCAACCGGCGCTCCTGTCGCTCGGACTGGCCCTCGCGCTGGTAACGCTGGCGATTCCGATTCAGTTCTCGGGCTTCCGGATCACGGTGGCCTGGGCCGTCGAGGCCGCGGCGTTGACGTGGCTCGCCACGCGACTCGGATCGCGCGGTCTCCAGGCCAGCGCCGTTGTGATGTATGTCCTGATCGCCGGGCGGCTGCTCCTGCTCGACGCTTCGGTCCGGACGGAATGGCTTCTGCTCAACGAACGCTTTGTGGCGTTCGCGGCGGCCGCGGCGAGTCTGGGCGCTGCCGCATGGTGGATGCGGCGGGCGCCCATCTACGTGGCGGCTCACATAGCTCTGCTCGGAGGCCTGTGTCTCGAAGCTTGCGACTGGGTGGTCCGGAGCGGCACGAACACCGTGGCGAGCGATCAGAGCATCGCTGTCTCCGTCTTGACGGCGATTTATGCCGTCGGCCTCGTTACCGCCGGCATCCTGACGCGGACCGCACTGAATCGCCTATTGGGCTTGGTCCTGATCGCCTTCGTGGTCGCAAAACTATATCTCTACGATGTCTGGCTGCTGCGGCGGCTGCATCGCATTGTTGCATTCGCGGCGCTGGGCGGGCTGCTGCTTGCCATGTCCTTCCTCTACTCGCGATACAGGACGGCGATAGAAGGCTGGTGGCAGGATAAGAAGAGTGTGTAGACTCGCGTTGTTCCTGCTGCCGCTGGTCGCGGCGCACGGAGCTTATCAACCGGAGCAGTGGCAATACCGGCGGGCGATCCGAATTGGCGAACCGGGCGTGCTTCATACCGTGCGTGTGACGGCGGCGATCCAACGGAACGCGCGTCCGGATCTGGCAGATTTGCGGCTGGTGCGCGAGCAGGAAGAGGTGCCCTTCGTGCTGGAGACTATCGAGTCTCCCGGCCGGCCGATCCTCGAAACCATCGCCGAAATGACGCCTCCGGAGACCGCTTCCGAGGACGCACGAACCAAAGTCTACGAACTCGACGCGGGCGAAAATACACCGCCGTACGATCGTCTGCGGCTCGACGTGGAAGACGAAGCGTTTCACCGGAATGCCGAGGTCGAGGCCAGCGCCGACGGCCGCGTTTGGCGTCAGGTGACGCGCGGAGCGGTGTGGCGGAAATCCGGCGACGACCGGCTGTCGCTAATGCTTGGCTCGCGCCGGGACCGCTTTCTGCGCCTACGGATCCACAACCGCGACGACGCGCCGATCGCGGTCAAGCAGGTTTTCTTTGAGGCGCCGGCCCGGGTGGTGCGCTTCGTGCCGAAAGACGAAGGCGACTACGCGCTGGTCTACGGCAACCCCCGGGCGGAGCGGCCGAGCTACGACCTGATCGTTCTGCTCAGCCCCGACCAGGCCGCGACGCGTGTCCACGTTCTGGCTGGTCCCGAGACCGGCAACGCCGCCTATGCCGGGCCGGACGCGGGCAAACCGTGGACCGAGCGCTATCGCAACTTCTTCAACGGATTCCTGATCGCGGCAGTGGCCGTAATGATGTTCCTGATCGTGCGGGTGATGCGGCAGGTTCTTCGGCGCTGATGGTGCAATATTGAGAATCATGCGATTGTTTCAGGCGGTCGTGGTGTGCGCAGCCATTGGCGCCGGTTCCCTGCCCGGACAGCCGGTCACGGGTTCGATCGCCGGCGTCGTGACGGACCCGAGCGGCCGCGCCGTGCCGGATGCCCGCATCCTCGTTCTCGGCGAGGACCGTGGGGACGAACGGCGCGTCGTCACGGGCTTCGACGGTTACTACCGCGTACCGGCGCTGGCGCCCGGCGCCTACCGTGTCAGCGTTGTGGCCGATGGGTTCCGTTCCCAGACCGCCGAAGGCGTACGGCTGAATGTAGACGGCCACACGCGCCAGGACTTTCGCATGGAGATCGGCGAAGTGCGCGAGTCCGTCACCGTGCTCGCGCCGCTCAAGACGGTGACATCGGAAGGTGGGGCGCAGGGCTACGTCCTGGAGCGCGACCGTATCCGCGATCTCCCCCTCAACCGGCGCGACTTCCTCCAGCTTGGCCTGCTGGTGCCCGGCGTGCTGCCGCCAGTACAGGACTCCGAACTGAGTTCGCGCGGCGGCTTCGCGATGCACGCTTCCGGCGGGCGCGAAGAGTACAACAACTTCACCCTCGACGGCGCGGACAACAACGATCCCTACAACAACCGCTATGTGCTGCAGCCATCGGTGGAAGCGATCCGCGAATTCAAGTTGCTGCACAACAGCTACAGCGCCGAGTACGGACGGAGCGCCGCGGCCCAGGTGAACGTGGTGACACGAGCCGGCGGCGACGAATGGCACGGCGCCGTATACAACTATCTGCGAAATCGAGTGTTCGACGCCCGGAACTTCTTCGCCGGTGAGAACCCGAAGTTCATTCGCAATCAGTACGGCGGTTCGGTGGGCGGGCGGCTCCGCCCGGGCGGACCGCACCTCTTCGCGAACTATGAGGGATTGCGGGAACGCCGCGGTTTGACGCGACTGGCGACCGTGCCCCAACCCATCGAGCGCGCCGGCGACTTCAGCGGGCGGCCCACGCCCATCTTCGATCCCTTCACACAGCGGCCGTTTCCAGGGAACCGCATTCCCACCTCGCGCATGGAGCCTCTAGCGGCTCGCGTCTTGGAACTCTATCCGCCGCCGAACCGTCCTGGCGTTGGTGGGAACTTCACGGCACAGCCCGTGCTTGCCGACGCAAGCGACAATCTGCTGGTGCGTGCCGATCAGCGGTTGGGCGCTAGCGATGAGCTGACGCTGCGGTACGGCTACGGCCGGCAGGACCTCCTGGAGCCCTACGCGGAGGAATCCACCGATGTTCCCGGATTCGGCAACTTCGTCGACAACATCGGACAGAACTTCGCGCTCGGCCACACCCGAATCGTTGGCGCGGTCAAGGTAGTGACTTTCCGCTTCGCCTGGGGGCGATCCTTCCGGAACGCCCGGCCCGAGAACTACCGCACCAATGTCGGCGCGCTATGGAGCGTGCCCTGGCTCGACGTGCGCGAGCGCGACTTCGGCTATCCAGCCATCAATGTCGCCGGTTACTCCGTGGTTGGCGATGTGAACCAGTTGCCGCTCGAGCGGACGACGACAACCTGGCAGTGGCAATCGACGCTGTCCTGGCAGCGCGGCCCGCACGCCCTGAAATTCGGGGGCGAGTTTCGCCGTTTCGGCGCGGAGGGCTACCTCGATTACTTCGCGCGCGGCTCGATGACTTTTTCCGGAGCGCTTTCGGGCAACGGCTTGGCCGACCTCCTCCTCGGCCTGCCATCGTTTGGCATTCAATCCCAGTTCGACAATCCGCAGAACCTAGGCAGCCGGGCCTGGTACGGGTTCGTCCAGGACGACTGGCGTGTCGGGCGCGGGCTGACATTGAGCCTCGGCCTTCGCTACGAATACACGCGGCCGCCCGTGGACCCGCGCGACCGCATGTACGTGCTGGATGTGGCCGCCGGACATCTCGCGCAGGTGGGCACGGGCGGCATTCCCCGCTCCGGCATCCGGCCGGACCGGAACAACTGGGCGCCGCGGCTCGGCATAGCCTGGAGTCCCACGGAGCGCTGGGTGGTGCGCGGCGGCCATGGCGTGTTTTACGACTCAGGCATGTTCGTTGTGAATTCCGCGTTGTACTTCAACCCGCCGCTGTTCAACGTCCGCGTTTGGTTCCCGACGGCGCAGTCGCTCCTCACACTGCGCGATCCGTTTCCCGCGCAAGGCGGGCTGACGCCGCCGCCCTCGCCGAACACGTTGAGCCAGGACATCACGAGCGGCTATCTGCAGCACTGGAACTTCTCAGTGGAGCGGCAGGTATCGCGATCCACCACGGCGAGCGTGGCCTATGTCGGTTCGCAGGGAACGAAGTTGCTCCGGTCACGCGATTTGAATCAGCCGCGGCCCGCGTCCGGTCCGGTGGCGATGCGACGGCCCATGCCCCAGTTCGGCGGCGTCTTTTATACCGAAAGCGGCGGCAACTCGCACTACCACTCCTTGCAGGCTCATCTTGACCGGCGGTTGGCGCGCAACGTATCGCTGCTGGGCTCCTACACCTTCGGTAAATCCATCGACGACACCTCGGCGTTCCTTCCGACCCGGCCCGATAAGAACTTCCCGCAAGACAGTGTGAACTATGCCGCCGAGCGCGGGCGGTCGAGCTACGACAGGCGGCAGCGGGTCTCGCTGGCGGGCATGTTCCGGTCGCCGTGGCGCGCCGCCGCGCTACGCGATTTCGATCTTCGTGTCATCGCGGTGGCACAGAGCGGGCCGGCGCTCACACCGGCGCTACGCTTCGATAACTCGAACACGGGCAACACCGGCGGCGTCTTCGGACAAGACCGGCCGGACGTTCTGCGCGACCCGCGCCTCGCGTCGCCCGCGCCGGAACGCTGGTTCGACACCGGCGCCTTCGCCGTCCCCGCGCCATTCACGTTCGGCAACGCGGGACGCAACATCCTGACTGGCCCCGGCTTCGCCTCTGTCGACATCGGCCTCGCGCGCCGCTTCGCGCTCGGAGAACGAGCCAGCCTCACGCTCGACGCACAAGCCTTCAATCTGCTTAACCGCGCCAACTTCGACTTGCCGGAGCGCTTCGCCGACGAACCAGCGGCATTCGGCAGAGTCTTTTCAGCCAAGGCCCCGCGCCAGGTACAGTTGGCGCTCAGGCTGACGTGGTAACGAACCGGGACAACGAAGAAAGTCTTCGGGCCCGCTTTCCGCGCGGTACCGGGTGACTGAGGAGCGCGAAGGATTCACGCGCTTCGTCGCCGAGGGCGTGCGGTTGGCGGCGACTTTCGAGCGGCCATCCGAATGGTTCGGATGGCCAAGACGGCGGTGACGGCGGCCTGAAGGGTTGACCATGGTGGCTTCGCTTGCTACAGTAGTGATGCGGGGTGGAGCAGTCTGGTAGCTCGTTGGGCTCATAACCCAAAGGTCGGTGGTTCAAATCCACCCCCCGCAACCAACCTTTTCAACAACTTGCGGGCAGTACCGAGCATCGGACAAACTCCCATTAACTCCCAATAGCAGCGTCCGGGCCACTGGGTTCGGTCTCCGACTGGGGCTTGCGCTTCCGGAGAACCATTGCGACGACTTTGCTGTGGGCTTGGCGCTTGGTGTCGCTCAACGCCTTGCCGTAAACGTTCATTGTGGTCTGAATGCTGGCATGCCGCATCAGCTCTTTCTGTACGGTCATCGGGGTGCCAGCCTCATCGAGCCAGGATCGGTAGCTGTGCCGGAACGTGTGCCAGCCGATATCGCCGCCGATTCCGGCCGCGATGCCCGCCTTGCGGATGTGCCGTTTCTGGATTTCC
>CAYPUQ010000021.1:0-8437 GCA_964413655.1 uncultured Solibacteraceae bacterium
GAGCGGGACCGGCTGGTAGCGTTTGTGGTGTTCCATTCGCTTGACCAACGATTCGACGCGGCGCTGCACGTGGACCCCGGTGAAGGGCGGGTCTATGTACCGCAGCGCGAAGAGGCTGAGCACGACGAAGCCATAGAACGCGGCGGTGAGCGCGAGCACACCGCGTAGCAGCCGCGCCGCCAGGCTGCGCCGCTTGCCCTTGCTTTTCCTGGGGCGCCAGGCCAGTCTAGCGATCTCCCGCGGGAGCGCTCCGCTCCACCGGCTGAGTCCACTCAGTCACCCATTCCAGGAATTCGCGGTACCAGAGCAGGCTGTTTTGCGGCTTCAGAATCCAGTGGCCCTCGTCGGGATAGAGCAATAGTTTCGACGGCACCTTTTGCATTTGGAGCGCGGTGAACAGTTGCAGTCCTTGGCCGTAGGGAACGCGATAGTCCAACTCGCCGTGAATCACAAGAGTCGGAGTCTTGAACTCACGCACATAGTTACTGGGCGACCACCGCTCGTGAATCTCCGGGGTTTGCCAGGGCAGTCCGCCAAATTCCCAAATCGTAAACCACAGTTCCTCGGTCTCGCCAGCCATGCTGCGTAAGTCGAACACGCCCGCGTGCGAGACAAACGCCTGAAAACGATCCGAATGGCCCAGCAGCCAATTCACCATGTAGCCGCCATACGATCCGCCGGCCGCCGCGAAACGGTCCTTATCCGCCCACGGCTGCCGTTCGACGTGCATTGCCACCGACATCAGGTCCTCGAAAACCTTCCCACCCCAATCGCCGCTAATCTCATCGGTGAACTTCTGGCCATAGCCAGTTGAACCACGGGGATTCGGCATCACAACCACAAACCCTGCCGCCGCGAACACCTGTGGGTTCCACCGATAGCTCCAGGTTTCACCCCACGCCCCTTGGGGTCCACCATGAATCAGGAACAGCACGGGGTACTTCCGGCCCTCCACGAATCCCGGCGGCTTGACCAGGAAGCTATGGACCTTCACCCCCTCGGCGCCCTCCACCCAGAACTCCTCCAGCGCCGTCAACTGGTACCGGTTCAGCACGTCTTCGTTCAACCGCGTGACCGCGCGCGGGCTGCCCTCGCCCGACGCCGCCAGGTACAATTCCACGGGTTTGGCCCCGGACATCTCGCTGTACACCATGGTCCGTCCGTCGGGAGTGAACTGCGGGTCGTCGAGGTGGCTGCTCCCGCTCACTACCGTCCGGCTGGCGCCACCCTGAATCGGAATCCATTGAATCGCTGCCCGGCCGCGATCCTCGGTCGTGAAGAAGACGCGCTTTGAGTCCGGCGCCCAGGCAATGGTCTGCACCGGGCGGTCGAGGTTTTCGGTCAGCGTCCGCGTGATTCCAGTGGCGCGGTCGAGCAGCATCAGCCGCCAGCGGTCGCTCTCGAACCCGGCGCGAGCCTGTGCCCGGTAGGCAATGTAGTTCCCGTCGGGAGAATACAGCGGCGAGTTGTCCGCCGCTGCGTTCAGAGTAATCCGCCTCGCTTCGCCGCCCGAGACTGGCACGACGTACAGATCCGAATTGGTGCTGATCGCCGGTTCGGCGTCGGCGCTCATCACATAGCAAAGCTCGAGGCCGTCCGGCGACACCGCGTAATCGTCCATGCCGCCGAGCGAGAACGGCGGCACATCGCGTGTGCCCGGCGTCAAGTCGCGAACGTCCCCGGCGCCCTCCACGGGCACCACGAGAATGTGCTTCCGCCGTTTGCCTTTCCACTCGTTCCAGTGCCGGTAGAGCAGCGAAGTGTACATTCGCGCCTGGACTTTGCTGTTCTTCTCCTCCTCCAAACGGCGCTTGTTGCAAACGTCGTCGGCGCCGCACTCCGGGTAAACTTCGCTGGTGAACACCAGGTTCCGGCCGTCCCCGCTGAACATGACGCCGTCAGCCTCAGTCGACAGATCCGTCACCCGCCGCTGGCTCGAACCGTCGGCATTCATCAGCCAGACTTGCGACGATCCGCTCCGGTTGGAGATGAACGCGATGTGCTCGGAATCGGGCGACCACCGCGGGCGGTGGTTCGCGCTGCCCTCGGTGGTTACTTGGCGCGGCCGTCCGCCGATGAGCGACACGAGGTAGATCTGGCGCGGCCGGGTGTTATTCTCGATGTCGATCGTCTGCACGGTGAACGCCACGTGCAGACCGTCGGGCGAGAGTTGATGTCCGCTAATCCGCTTGATCTGCATCATCACTTCGGCGGTGAACGGCTCTTTCTGAGCGGACGCCAGGGACGCGATCAGCGCGGCCAACAGCGCGCAACGCGCAACGTGGAGCATAAAACCGATTGTAACGCCGCCCCGAACAGTGGCACTATCAGCAAGAAGGAGGCCTTGTGCCCGCCGATCCCATCTTCGACCCCCTTGCCTTTCGCAAGCTGACCATCAAGAACCGCATTATCCGCTCCAACATCGCCGGCCGCTTCGACAACTACGACGGCACCGGCAACCAGGCCCGCATCAACTGGGAAGTGCGATTTGCCCGCAACGGTGTGGGCGCGATCCTGTCGTCGTTCGTTCCAGTGAACATCCGCGGGCGCATCATGCCCAATTACGCGACCATCCATCGGGACGACCGCATCCCGTTTTGGCGCGAGTTGATCGCCCGCATACACGACCACGATTGCCGCTACCTCATCCAACTCAGCCACGCCGGACGCCAGCGCGACATAGGCGGCATCGAGTTCGAGAAGGGTTTGAGCGCCACGAACAAGCCCGACCCCGTCCTCGGCTTCGAGTGCGAACGGATGAGCGTGGCCGAGATCGAACAGACCGTGCGCGACTTCGCCGCGGCCGCGCGCCGCGCCCGTGAGGCTGGCGCCGACGGGATCGAGTTGCACGGCGCCAATGGATACCTGATCACCCAGTTTCTCAGTTCCGCCATCAACGACCGCAAAGACGACTATGGCGGCCGGCTGGAGAAGCGGGCGCGGTTTCTGTTGGAGGTTGTGGGCGCGATCCGCGCCGAAGTGGGCCGCGACTTCCATCTTCAGGTGAAGATCAGCGCGGTGGACTACAACAATGCTGTCGCCATTTTCGAGAAGCCAGGCAACACGCTCAAGGATACGGTTCAGGTGTGCCAGTGGCTGGAAGAAGCGGGCGTGGACGCGATCCACGTGTCGGCCGGAAGCCAGTTCCCGCATCCGAAGAACCCGCCGGGCGACTTCGCCGCCGAAGAGGCGCTGAAGACGTTCGACACGATGATTTCCTCGGGGCGTGACGTTCTTCGGACGTACCTGCTACTGCAAACCAAGCCCGGCGCGGCGCTGTTCCGCCAAGCCTGGATTCGCGCGCGGGGTGACGTGATCGAGGGGATCAACCTTCCGCACAGCCGCGAGATCAAGAAGCAGGTGGGTATCCCCGTGATTTGCACCGGCGGATTTCAGACCGCCTCCGTCATCCGCGCCGCTATTCAGAATGGCGACTGCGACGCCGTCAGTATCGCCCGGCCGCTGGTGGCCAATCCGGACCTCGTGCGGATGTTCGAGCAGGGGCACAACATCCCGCCGCGGCCTTGTACGTACTGCAACAAGTGCCTGGTGAACGTGATCGAGAATCCGATCGGGTGCTACGAAGAGAGCCGGTACGCCTCGCGGGAGGAGATGATCGCGGAGATTATGTCGGTGTTCCAGCCGGCGCCGTTTGCTTCACAAACGCCCGCCGGATCTCCTCAATCTCGTTCGCGTTCAACTCGCGCAACTTCTCGCCCCGGAGCAGGAAGCGCAGCTTCGCTGTCTCCTCGAGTTCCTCGGCGCGGTCCACCGCCTCGTTCCACGCCGCCCCGGAAGTAATGAGGCCGTGGTTGAGCAGGAGCAGCGAATGGTGTCCGGCCGCCTTCGCCTCCACGGCATCGGCCAGCTCCTCCGAGCCGGGCCGGTAGTAGGGCACAATGCCGAGCGGTGCTACCCGCATGAAGTAATACGGCGTGATGGCCGGCAGGGGTTTCTCGGGTTCCAACTCGGCGAGACACGACAGCGCCACCGCGTAGGTGGAATGCAAGTGCACGATCGCCCGCGCCTCCGGCCGCTGACGATAGATGCCCAGATGGAACGGGTACTCCTTCGACGGCTTGTTTCCGTTCACAGTGTTGCCCGTGAGATCGATCTCGGCGAGCCGCGCCGGCGTCAGCCCTTTCAGCGGCAGGCCCGTTGGTGTGATCCAAACACGGTCGTCGAAGCGGACGCTCAGGTTGCCGGTGGAACCGAACGCATAGCCGCGGCCATAGAAGTCTTGCGCGCTGGCGCATAGTTGCTCCAGGATTTCGGTGTTCACAGGGTCTCCAGATAGTTAGCCGCGTTGATCAGGAAGTCCGGCGCGCCGAAGTTGCCCGACTTGAGCGCCAGTCCGAAAACCGGCGCGCCGAGACTGCGCAGCGCGGGCACGCCCGGGTCGAGTTCGTCCAGGATATCTACCGCCTTGACGCCCAGCGCGTCGAGCACCGCGCCCGAGGTCTCGCCGCCGGCCGCGACGATTCGCCGCACCCGCTGGAAGTCGCCGGCAAGCCGACATGCCAATTGGCCCATCAGCCGCTCGATCGCCAACCGCACTTCTTCGGCGGAATGGCCATCGGCCTCCAAGCGCCGCAGCGTTCCCTCCCGATCGGCCGCGGGCGCCGAGGAATAAACGAGACACCGCCCGAACCGGGTCAGGTGCATCGTCGCCAGGTCGGCCAACCGGTCCAGTTCCGCGTCGGGTACCGCGAGTAGCGAATCGATCTCCACGCGTTCGAGCGGCGCGGCGCTACGCCGGTACTGTTCGATTTGTTCGAGGGTCGCCGCCGAGCAGCTTCCCGCCAGCAGGAGTACGTCGCGGCCCATTCCGAGCGGTTGCTTTTCGGCCGCACTGCCCGGCGACCACCAACCGAGTTCGCGCCAGACGGCCGGCAGGGCCTTGGTGATGCCGCTGCCGCCGGTGATCAAAGGCTCAGCGGCCACGGCGCGCGCGATGGCGGTGAGGTCATCTTCGGTGATAGCGTCCACCAACGCGATTCCGACGCCCTCGGCGCGCAGCCGCGCGGCTTCGGATCGAATCGCAGCGGCGCCCGCAAGGACCGCCGGATGCGCGATCAGTCCTACACGCAGCTTGGTTTGCGGCGCGAGATGCAGTACCAGGTTCGGCTCGCGCATCGGATTGAGCGGATGGTCGCGCATCGGCGATTCCGACAGCAGGACACCGTTCACGAACAGGTAACCGAGGTATTGCGTGCGCCCGTTGATGGGCAGCGCCGGAACCGCCACCGCGAAGCCGGCGCCCAGCGCCTCGATCAGCGCCTCAGTCACGGGGCCGATGTTGCCGCGCGCGGTGGAGTCAAAGGTGGAACAGTACTTGAACTGGATCTGCCGGGGCGCGAGCGGGCGAATGCGTTCGAGCGCGGCGAGGGTCAAGCGGCGGGCCTCTTCCGGTTCGATGGACCGCGACTTCAGGCAGACCACCACCGCGTCATAGCAGCCGCGGAGGTTCTCGACGAGCGCGGCATCCGGCACGCCGAACAGTTGCGCGGTCCGGACGCCTTGCCCGGCCAGCATCCCGGCGAGATCCGAACCTCCGGTGTAGTCGTCGGCGATGGCGGCGAAGAGCACGACCCGTTATGTTATCGCGCCGCCCGCAGTGTAAGCCGCACCGGGCCGCCGTAGTGCGGCTGATTCAGTACGCTCTCGACCAGGGAGCGCGCGGCATGGTCGAAGTGTTCTCGTGTCAGCCGCTCGGCCGCATCGCCGTCGCGGCATTTCAGCGCGGCGAGGATCTGGAGGTGCTCCCGATGCGACGACAGCACCTTCTCGGGCAAGTGGAGCGACACGTGGCGGAATCGGACGAAGTGATCTTGCAGGCTGCGGATCGTGCCGGCCAGCACCTCGTTCCCGCACTGATCCACGATCAGCCGGTGCAGGCTCTGCCCGGCTTCCGAGATCGCGGCGAGATTCATGTCACCCGCGGTTTTCTGCGCGGCCAGTTCGCTCTCGACGGCTGCCAGGCGATCCGGGTCGGCAATAGTGGCCGCGAGTCGTGCCGCCGATCCTTCCAGGACGCCCACGGACGTGGTACATCTCGCGTATCTTGCGCAGGTCGAGCTGGGCGACGAACGTCCCCAACCGCGGGCGGATCTCGACGAAGCCTTCGCGCTCCAGGCGCAAAATCGCCTCGCGTACCGGGGTCCGGCTGAGTTTCATCTCGCGGATAAACCGGTCCACCGGCAACGGAGCGCCCGGCGGCAGGCGGTTGCTCAGGATCTCCTGCTTGATGCCGCGGTAGGCCTGCTCGGTGAGCGGCGTGGCGGGATCGGTCCGCCGACGACGGATTGTGCGGGTAGAAGCGCTTGCGCCCATGCACTCCCAGCCTATGCCGAATCGGGTCCAGACGGCAGAGTAAGTGGGCGATCCTGGGGCCAGAACGTTGCGCATCCGCGAAAGCTGGTTCAATACCGCCGCGTTCGCGCAACAGGCGGCGGGAAACCTTCGACAGCGCTGGCCGCAATATCCTCGACGGCCCATGCCAGACGTGGTTCTACACATCGCTGTCCGAGAACTTTCCTCTGGGCGAGACGATGCGGCTCCAGTTCCGCCCCGAGGCGTTCAACATTTCAACCCCGCACGCTTCAACCAGCCGAGCGGCGCAGCTGAGCACGCCGGACTTCGGTGTGATAACGTCCGCTCAGGACCCGCGCATCGTCCAGTTTCGCTGAAGCCGGGGTCCTTGAACGATTCGATGAAACGAACTGTCCTTCTTCTGGCGGTGGCCGCTCTGCCCGCGGCAGCCATCGAGATCGTTACCGGCAAGATGCTCGGCGGCGATTACGAACAACGGGCGTTTTACGTACGCGACAGGACCGGCCAGCCCTGGCGGAAGACGTACACCGGCCGCCAGTTCCGTCCTGAAGCCGCCGGGCGGCTCATGAATCTCCGCATCGCGCAGGCGCTCTTTCACGACGAATGGCTCAACGAGTTTCCCTTCGACCCGGAGAAGAACACGGATCGCGTCATAGCGGCGCTGGACGTGTACAAGGCCCATGGCATTCTTGCGGTCAATACCTGCCTCCAGGCGGGCAATCCCGGCTACGCCAAGGAGTTCCCCGAAATTCAGCGCGACCGGGCATACAAACACGGTCCCGGCAAGGGGTCGCACATCAGCGGCTTCCGTCCGGACGGCTCCATCAAACCCGAGTGGCTCGGCCGCCTGAAGCGGCTTCAGCAGGCGCTCGACAAGCGTGGCATGATCCTCAACCTGATGTACTTCTATCAGGGCCAGGACGAGGTACTTGAAGACGTCGAGGCCATTAGGCGCGCCGTCGTCAACGCCACTGTTTGGCTGATCGAGAACAACGTTCGTAACGTGATTATCGAGATCGCCAACGAACACGATATCCGCGGTTGGGACCACGACCGGTGGATCCACAACAACATGGACGAACTGATCAAACTGGCACGGTTGCGATTCAAGGAGAAGAACGCGGACTGGGTTCCGCCCATCGGCGCCTCCACGGGCGGCAGCATGGCCGTGTTCGACAACGTCCGCGATAACGCCGATCTCACCATGTTTCACGGCAATAACCGCAAGGTCGAAGAGAAGCGGGCGCGCACCGCCGAACTCTTTGCCGACCCGAAGATGCCCGGCCCCATCTATATGAACGAGGACGATAGCGGGCGCGACACCACGCCCGAAGTGCTGTCGAAGGAACTGGCGAGTTGCGACGCCGTCTTTTCCGAAGGCGGAAGTTGGGGCTATATGCCGTGGCGGCAGACGCAGATGTTTCCCTTCCGCCACTACATGCCGGCCAAAACCTCGAAACTGGAGCCTGGCATGACACTCGAACAAAGCGACCCGGTCTACTTCAAGGCGGTCCTTGAGCACATCCGGAAACTCATCTACAAATGATCCGGACTGCCCATAGCTGGTTGTGGCGCAAGCACTCGTGCCTGGCCAAGGCCACTGGAACTTCGCCGAAACCCTGCGCAGCCTCGACGCACTCGACTTACGATGGCTTTGTTTCCATCGAGTGCCTCCAGACGCCGGTGGTTTCCGGAGCGGCTCCATTTGGGGCCTTCCTCAAATCAAATTGACAACGTACCCAAACGGATAGGGGTGAGTATCCTCTCGGATCGGTTGCCTGTGCCCATCTGCACCGCCGGGTGCCGATATCTCCCAGCGTGCCAACGGGATGACGCAGCCCGCCCTTATGGCCCTCCATTTGCTAATAACATCGCAGGGAAGGAGAAGGCAATGGAAAACACCAGATACCGCCTGGAACTGACGGCGGCCATTCTCGACCTGATCGACCGGTACCGCCGACAGGCAGGAGATCCAGATCTCGGGTCGGACGTGGAGCGCGTCGTGATCGAGCGCCAGTGGAAGGACCTCGAAGACGACATCCTCAGGGATCCTGGGGCGTTCGAATCGCAACTCGTCCGCATTCGGGTTTGAAGCCGGCAAATC
>CAYPUQ010000021.1:8537-31652 GCA_964413655.1 uncultured Solibacteraceae bacterium
ACTGCCGAGGCTGGAAACGAAAATTAAATTTTGATAAGCTGACTTCCGCTGCACGGATGGAGGGTTCAGCTTAATGGATGCAATGAATATTGCGCGCGGATACTTCGATGCCTGGAACCGGCACGATCCAGCCGGAATCGTGGCGGCCTTTGGTGAAGGAGGAACCTATACCGACCCCGCGTCTGGCGGAGCGTTAACGGGAGAAGCAATCGGCCAGTACGCAGGCGGTCTGTTCGCCGCGTTTCCGGACCTGTCTTTCGAGATCGTGACGGCCGCTCAGGCTGGTAACACCGTCGCGGCCGAGTGGGTCATGCGCGGCGTGAACACGGGTCCGCTTCCGGACGGTCTGTCTACCGGTAGGAGCGTTACGTTGCCCGGAGCGGATTTCGTCACCGTCGAAGGGGATAAGATTCGCTCGGTCAAGGGATACTTCGACCAGAAGGATCTCGTGCAACAGCTTGGAATGCAGGCCGTTGTTCAACCGCACTCCATGGGTCCGCTCGTCTTCGGCACTTCCGTCTACATGAACGGAGGCAGCATCAGGAAGCCGGGCGCATTCAGTCTCACCCGGATCAACGTGCGGTCTGCCGCCGAAAATGCCGAAGCCGACCGGTATTCGATTCCAATCGTGGAAGAACTCGCTGGAATGCAGGGCTTTATCAGCGCCGTATTCACAACCGTTGGACTGTGTGGGCATACGATTACCGCTTGGGACGACGCGGAAGCGCCGAAACAAATGCTGAGTAGCAAGGCCCATCGAGAGGCGATGGCCGCCTTCTACGGACCGGAACTCGCGGCAGGCGGGATGACTAGCGTATGGGTTCCAGCGCGCATCGGCGAACTGTGGGGCCGGTGCGAGTCCTGCGGGCGGATGCAAACCTATGACCAGCTTGACGATTCGCGCAAGTGCGGGTGCGGCGGGATTCTGCCGGAAAGACCGCCTTACTGGTAGCCGGGTCTATGCAGCTGGGCGAACAAGGCCGCACACGTAATTGTCCGGCAGGTGGAATGAAAGCTGCTAGCGCTGTTGTTCGTTATATCGAATCGATCGAGGGATTCCAGATCGAGAGGCCTTTCTCGCCGAACCGCCACATGGGTAGTCTGATCACCGATGCGGTCCTTCAAGCCGGCATTGATTTCGAATCCGTCGTTCGTCCGAGGGTTGAACGTATTCGGCGGCATCGCGAAGCTGCGACGACAAGCGGCTTCCTCACGCTGCTGCGATCTCGGGGCGTCAATGCCGTCCTCGACTGGAGGGGTGGACGAAAGCCGGGAACGGTGCTGGAAATCACAGAACTCCTGGCGGCGGAGGGTGTTGATACCGCCGGCCAACTCAAAAGGTGGCTTGGAATCGGCAGGAATCGCCGAAGGCTGCGGCTGGTAAATGGCGTTGGACCTAAGACGGTCGACTACGTTCAGACTCTGGTCGGAATTCCCACCGTAGCGCCGGACCTTCACTTGAGGAGATTCCTCAAAGCCGCCGGCGTGGTGGCCGCCGGTTACGACGAGGAACGTAAGATCTTGCTGGACGTTGCCGCCCGGCTTCGTGTTCCCGCCGATCACCTGGACTACACGATCTGGAAATACATGTCAGGGAGGAATCGCCTCACGACAAGATCCTGCCGTTCGTAGATACGTGGCGCACCCGGCTCACGGCCTGTTTGAGTTGAGGATAGTGAAGACACGGCACTGGCAGCCTCTCTAAGGGCGTCACACAGCCAAAAAATGTCTTCGTCATCATGGGTCGATGAGATCGGTGCTGCGAGTAGCTTCCGCAATCGTCGCGTATTTGCTGCTCGCGATATCGGAGCCGCGGGCGCGCCGATTGGTTCCGGGTTCGAGGGCGATCTGGATTCGTGCCACGTTCCGCTACTTCAGCTTCTCCACGACCTCAACCGGCTCGTTCACGCGGAAGCTGATCCGCGTTTCCGCGGGCAACTCGGCAGCCTTGCCGCGCGTGGCCATGACCGTACCGGTCCCGGCGGCGCCGCCAGCGGCAGCCCCGATGCCGGCTCCCTTGCCGCCGCCGATAATCGCGCCGATCGCCGCGCCAATTCCCGCCGCCGCGCCCACTTTGGCCGCGTCCTGCGCAACCGTCTTGGGACCCTCTTTGGCGAAGCTCTGGGTCTTCAGTTCGAGGCGCTGGCCGTCGGACGTGGTTACCGTTACCAGTTCCAACGCGATAGATGAAACGCCCTTCACGCGGCCCGCCTCTTCCGAGGCCACAATCCGGCCTTCGGCCCGTGCCCCACGTTCGGCGATGACCAGTTCATTCACGACCAAAGGCTGATCGAGCGTCGCGAGGAAGGCATCGCCTTCCTTGTGCGTTTCGCTGCTGACTTTCTCCGCCAAACGCACCGAGATCAGCGTGCCGCCGGCGATGGTCACCGTCCGGGGCGTACGCGGCGGCGCCGGAGGTTCAGGAGGCTTGGCGGTCGAAGGCTCGTCCACGGCGCCGCGGCGGGGCGGTTCGACGCTCTCCGGTTCGTCAACCGGGAGTGGGGCCAAGACGGGTGGTGGCTGCGGAGCAGGCGCCGCCGCTATTGGCTCTTCCGGTTCCTGGACCGGGGGGCGGGCCGGGGAGGAGAGCCGGCCTCGCACGCTCCCGGCTTCCCGGTAGTCGCTCCGTTGCCGAAGCGCTGCCTGGGAACTCGCAGGCAGCGCGGGTGATGGCTCGACGCTTGTGCCCGACGGTTCGACATCTTTAGCGGTGTCCCCTCGTACTGCCGGCTCAACGCTGGCCGCTTGCCCGCCCTGCTCCTCACTCGAGTCGCTGCCGCGAACCAGAAAATAGGCAGTCCCGCCGGCGGCGGCGACACCCAGCAGGAATGCCGCGAGAGTCTTCATAAGGGGGAGATTTGCCTCCTAGACAAAGGAACGCGGCTTACTCCTCCCTCGTTACCAAATTATAGACCTAAAATGGAATTTGGTATCCATCAAAATGCGTGAAGTGGGAGCATGATCGACTTTCCGGCCGGGTTTTCCATCGGCCCAGTATTTATACAACCCGCCACTGTGTTGGCGCCCATGGCTGGCGTCACCGACACGGTCTTCCGGCGCCTGATCCGGAACCAGGACGGGTGCGGCCTGCTCATGACCGAGTTCACCAGCTCCCACGGCGTGGCTAACTCCGCTCGGGCGAAGAATATGCGGCGCATCATGCGCTATCTGTACTTCGAGCCGGACGAACG
Source organism: uncultured Solibacteraceae bacterium (assembly GCA_964413655.1). Lineage (GTDB taxonomy): Bacteria > Acidobacteriota > Terriglobia > Bryobacterales > Bryobacteraceae > CAYPUQ01. Next base: position 11,729 of record CAYPUQ010000021.1, read on the forward strand.
GCCGATCTCCGCCCAGCTTTTCGGCGCCGACCCGCAGGTCATGGCCGACGCGGCCCGCGTGTGCCAGGATCTCGGCTTCGACATCGTGGACATTAATTTTGGTTGTCCTGTGAAAAAGGTCGTCCGGTGCAATGGCGGATCCGGCCTTTTGCGCGATCTGCCGCTGGTGGAGACGCTGCTCCGCACCGTTCGCTCGGCCATCTCGATCCCGCTGACCATGAAGTTCCGCGCCGGGTGGAACGACAACGAACTCGTTCATGTCCGAATGGCCCGGACCGCCGAGGATTGCGGCCTCCAGGCGGTCGCGCTTCATCCGCGGACCCGCGAACAGGGCTACAGCGGCCGGGCGGACTGGCGGCGCATCGCCGAGGTCCGCGCCGCGGTGAAGATCCCGGTGATCGGCAACGGCGACATTGTTAAACCCGAGGATGCCGTGCGGATGGTCCGGGAAACCGGCTGCCACGCCATCATGATTGGCCGGACCGCGTCGGCCAATCCGTGGATCTTCCGGCAGATCGCGCAGTACGCCGCGACCGGCGCTTACGACGAGCCGTCCGAGCAAGACCGGTATGACATCATGAAGACCTACTACCGGATGCTCGCCGACCAGCGCGAAGACGACGCAATCGGGAAGATGAAGCAGTTCGCCACCTACTTCACCCACGGCGTCCGCAACGGCGCTCAGCTTCGGCGGATCGTTTACCACGCCTCGACAGTAAACGAGGTCATCGACTTGGTGGACGGCTTCTTCCAGCACCAACTTGCGGAAGCGGCCGCATGAAGAAGGTACAACTCGTGACAGATGGGTCGTGCCTCGGCAACCCCGGACCCGGCGGCTGGGCGTTCATCCTTCGTTATGGCAAGCACAAGAAGGAAGCCTACGGCTCCGAACCGCACACTACCAACAACCGGATGGAGCTTACGGCAGCCTTGCGCGGTCTAGAGGCCCTCAAAGAGCCGTGCGAGGTGGAAATCGTGACCGACTCTGAATACCTGAAGAACGGAATTACGAGTTGGATCGCGAACTGGAAACGGAACGGCTGGCGGACGGCCGCCAAGAAGCCGGTGACGAACCAGGATCTGTGGGTGTCGCTCGACGCGGCCGCCGCGCGTCACAACACCAAATGGGCGTGGACCAAGGGACACGCCTCCCACGACGATAACAACCGGTGCGACGAACTGGCCCAGATGGCCGCGCGCCGCCAAGCGAGATAGGTAGGTAATGCCTTCCACTCCGATCCGGATCACCAGACTCGAAACGTTCCTGGTGAAGCCACGGTGGGTATTTCTCAAGGTTCATACCGACGCCGGCATCACCGGACTGGGCGAGCCGATCGTTGAAAGCCGTCCGAACACGACCGCTACCGCCGTGAAGGAACTCGAACCGTATCTGCGCGGCAAGGATGCCCGCCAAGTCGTCCATCACTGGCAGGCGATTTATCGTCACGCCTTCTACCGCGGCGGACCGGTGTTGACCAGCGCACTGAGCGGCGTCGACCAGGCGCTGTGGGACATCAAGGGCAAGGCGCTCGGCGTGCCCGTGTATGAGTTGTTTGGCGGGCCGACGCGGAACCGCGTCCGCGTGTACGCCCACGCGCGGACGCCCGAAGCGATCCGCCAGTATAAAGCGCAGGGGTTTACCGCGTTCAAAACCGGGCCCGCCAAGCGGCGGCATCTGCGCTATGTGGAATCGCCCGCCGAAGTCGCCTACGCTGCGGAGCAGTTCGCCGCGCTGCGGGAAGCGGCCGGCGACGACTGCGACATCGGCGTCGACTTTCACGGCGCGGTGAGCCCGGCGATGGCGAAACTGCTCATCAAGGCGCTGGAACCCTATCAGCCGATGTTCATCGAGGAGCCCTGCCAGGCGCAGAACCACGAAGTCATGGCGGATATCGCGCGGAGCACGTACATCCCGATTGCGACGGGTGAGCGCGTCTTCACCAAGTGGGGCTTCCGCAAGGTGTTGGAAGCGGGCGCCGCGACGATTCTGCAACCGGACCTCTCGCACGCGGGCGGCATCACCGAGTGCAGACTAATTGGCGGGATGGCTGAGGCGTACTATGCATCGATCGCGCCTCACAACCCGCTGGGTCCGATCGCGTTGGCGGCGGGCATTCAACTGGCCGCGTCGATCCCGAATTTTCTGTGCCAGGAGCAGGTGTCGCTGGGCGAGGGTTATCTCAAGAAGCCATTTACCGTCCGCGACGGCTATGTGGAGGTGCCCGATGGCCCCGGTTTAGGCATCGAGTTGGATGAGGATGCCGTCGCGGAGAAGATCGGCCATGAGTACCGCCCGCCCGAGACGTACGATGAAGACGACGGTTCGGTGGTCGACCGCTGACCCCCGCGTGCGGACCCGCTAAGATAGTCGGGAGCCCACCGCCATGAACCGCACCGCTAAACTTCGCGTCAATCTCTTCGACGGAGCCCGCCAGCCCTTTAGCAAGGAGCGAGTCCTTATCACCTTGCTGGACGGCTTTCAGAAACAGGTGTCGCGCCGGCATCACAAAGCATCGAGCGTCATCTTTACCGTTCCGTTTTCTGACAATCTAGGCGACAACTACACCGTGATCGCCTTTGCCAAAGGACACCGGCAGGCTGGCTTCATGCCGGTGCGGGTGCGCGGGAATGCGGTGGAGGAAGTCGATCTAATGCTGATCCGGAACGGCGCGGAGTTCAATTTCAGGGCTGCGCGCTGGCAGACACTGGAGACGACGCGGCCGGAACTGCATCGGCTGTTGGCAGCCGGGACTGCCGCCGCCTCGGCCGAAGCGCGGTACACGGATCTGATGGAGCAACGGCCGGAAGTGCTGGCGTGTTTCTTCAACATAGCCGAGGCAATGTTTCACATCTGGCTGCCGTCGAGGACACCGCTCGACTACCTGGCGCAGTTGATCTGGGGCGAGGAGACCCTGCGCCCGGACCGGTTCTTCGGCTGGGCCGAGCCGGAATTGATCGACCAAATCCGTCGCGCCGCGTCGCAAGGAGTTTTCGAGCGGGTTCCGGGCGCGGGTATCTTTCATCCCGGCGCGACCGACAGCTATAAGCAGATCCAGTTCGGAGAGGGAAACGTCCAGATCACGTTTCACGAGAACGACCGCAAGACAATCGGCGGCGTTTCCTGCATGAAAGTGGAGTGCGACATCGACTACTTCCGCGACCCCGCCGCGCACGCGCTGCTCGAAGTGCTGGTGAACACGTTGACGAACTCAATGACCGATCCGAAGCAGGTCTACGTGCTCCGGTGGATGGCCGGCCGGCGCGCTGGCGTCCCCGAATTCGCGCCGCCGTACGTGTTGGCGTAGGAGTGCCGCCGCTCAGGCGGCCCGCGCCAGACAGTCTTCGAGTGTGTCGACGAGAAAGTCGGCTTGGTCCTTTGTGATCACGAGCGGCGGGGAGAGGCGGATTGTGTTTGGCCCGGCGCCGAGGATCAGGACGCCGCGCTCGAAGGCCATCGTGACGATGCGGTCGCGCAGTTCGGGCGCGGGTTCGCGGGTTTGCGGGTCCTTCACCAGTTCCACGCCGATCATAAGGCCCAAGCCGCGCACTTGGCCCACATGGAGAAACCGTTGGGGCCAGGCGGCCATTCTTTGAAGGATATGGGCGCCGGTCCGAGCGGCGTTATCAAGCAGTTCCTGTTCCAGCAGTTCGATCGTGGCGAGCGAGGCCGCGACCGCGACCGGGTTGCCGCCGAATGTCGAGGCGTGGGCGCCGGGCGGCCATTGCATAAGGTCGGCGCGGGCGATAGTGGCCGCTAGCGGCATGCCGCTAGCGATGCCCTTGGCGACGGCTAGAATATCGGGGACGAGGCCGAAGTGGTCCGAGGCCCACATCCGGCCGGTACGGCCCATGCCGCTCTGGACCTCGTCGGCAATGATAGCGATCCCGTTCCGGCGGGCCACTTCCGCCAGTTCGTCGAAGAACTTCGGCGGCGGGACGACATAGCCTCCTTCGCCCTGAACCGGTTCCAGCACAATGGCGGCCACTTCCTCGGCGGGCACGATGGTCCGGAAAATTTGCTCCTCGATCACTTTCACGCACTCTACCGAGCAGGTTTCCGGCTGCCGATTGTAGCTGCAGCGGTAGCAATAGGCGTAAGGAATATGGGTGACTCCAGGGACTAGCGGGCCAAAGCCCTTGCGCTGGACCGCCTTGCTACCGGTGAGCGAAAGGGCGCCCATGGTGCGCCCATGGAAGCCGCCGAGGAAGGCGAGGAACTTGTCGCGGCCGGTGTGGTAGCGGGCCATCTTGAGGGCCGCTTCGACGGCCTCGGCCCCGGAATTGCCAAAGTAGACGCGGCGGGGCCAGTCGCCCGGCGCGAGCGCCGCCAGCTTCTCGGCAAGCTGGACCATGTTTTCGTAGTAGAAGTCGGTGCCGGACATGTGGACGAGCCGGGCGGCCTGCTCCTGGATGGCTGCGACGACGCGCGGATGGCAATGGCCGGCGGCCACGACGGCGATGCCCGCGTTGCAGTCGAGGAACCGGTTGCCGTCGGCGTCGATGACGATGGCGCCCTCACCCTTTTCGGCGACCAAGGGATAGGGCCGGGTGTAGGAGGGGGAGAGAATGGCGGAGTCGCGGGCAATGACGGCCTGGGCTTTCGGCCCAGGCAGGGGAGTCTGGATGACGGGAAGGCCGGAATGAACTTCCGTAATGGGCTGAGTCATGGAATCTTCTCCTTACAGGGTTGGGGCCAAACAGGAAGCGCGGAAGGGAGAGAGGTGGCTAGTCGCCGCCGAATAGGGCCGGGCGTTGGTTTGCGGGCCTCATGACTCCAAAAGAACAACTGCCATCGAGCCTTCCACCGCGGGCGCCAGCGTCCGTTCCTGGCGCGAATCGGCCGCGCGGCGTGCACCGGTGGAAGCGGCTCGTTATTCTTAATTATAACCGCCGCATGCAGACGCTCCGCTTCGAATGCCAGCCCGGCTGCACAAACTGTTGTAATGTCCAGGGCTTCGTCTACCTGACCGAGCGCGATCTGCGCCGCGCGGCGCGTTTTTTGCGGCTGACGCCGGATCAATTCGAGGCCCAATACGTCTACCGGACGCAGCACCTGCTCCGGCTGCGCAAACCGAAGGACTCGCAGTGCCATTTTCTTAGGGAGGATGGCTGTTCCATCCATCCGGCCAAACCCACCCAGTGCCGGCTGTTTCCGTTCTGGCCGGAGTTGGTCGAGGACCGGGCGGCCTGGAGGATGACCGCGCTGCGGTGCCCCGGTATCGGAAAGGGACCGTTGATTCAAATTGGAAACGCGGTTGAAACGGCCGATGAGATGCGTAGGGCCTACCCGGCGATGTACGAAGACGAGTAGGACATTCGGCGAGACTGCGCCCGCCACAATTCTGCCAGTGTGACGAGATTCTGCCGCTCCGGGATGGAGTGCGGACAAGGAATCAACGATAACGCCGTTTGGCCCATCAGTTGCACTTCGCCGGTCCGACATGTTGAACGGGATCGCCAACCGCCTCGAACACTACTTGGACCTCGTGAGCGCCCGGCAGAAACTGGTCGCTTCCAATATCGCTAACGCGAATACGCCCGGCTATCACACCAAGGATATCGATTTTCATTTCGAGTTCATGAGCCAGGTGGAAAAGGCCACTTCGACGGTCGAAAACCACCCCGCCGTGCCGCTCAACGTGCTGGAAGTGGCTGGGCTCGGGGTACGCAACGATGGCAACAACGTGAGTCTGGAACGCGAGATGCGGCTGCTGTCGGAGAACGCGTCGCGGTTTAACGTGGCGGTGAATCTTTGGAAGTCGCAGATGCGGGCAGTGCGTATGGCCATCCAGGAGACGAAAAACGCATGAGCCTGTTTTCGCTTTTGTCGGTGAGCGCCTCGGGCATGTCGGCCCAGCGGGCGCGGGCGGAGGTGTTGGTCGAAAACCTCGCCAACTCGGAGACCACGCGGACGCCGGAGGGAGGCCCCTACCGGCGCAAGGACGTGATCTTTACCTCGGAGAATCAGGTATCGCCGTTTTCTTCGGCTTTTCAAGAGGCACTCGGGCCGAACGTGCAGGGCGTCGCGGTGGGCGAGGTTGTCGTGGACCAACGCGACCCCGAGAAACGCTATCTGCCCGGTCATCCGGATGCCGACGCCGACGGCTACGTCGCGTTTCCGCGGGTCAACCCGGCCGAGGATATGGTGGACCTGATGGCGGCCTCGCGCGGGTATCAGGCCAATGTAAGCGCGATGGTGGCGATCAAGGACATGATCCACCGTTCGCTCGATCTGCTGCGGTAAGGGAGGGAATCATGCCTGCACCGGTCAATTTCAACTTGCCCGTGGCCCCGCTGGCGCAGCCCGACTTGACGAGACCGGCCACCAAGGACGGCCCCGCGGGCGCGTTCGGCGAGATCTTCCGGCAGTCGGTGGACAAGGTCGAGCAGTATCACCACAACGCCGGGAACAGCATCGAGCGCTTCATGAGCGGGGAGGACGAGGAACTGCATAAGGTGGCCATCGCCACCCAACAGGCCGAACTGGCTTTCGAGATGTTTGTTCAAGTCCGCAACAAAGTGGTGAATGCCTACCAGGAAGTGATGCGGATGCAGCTTTGATGCCGGCCGGATAAGGACACCCAATGCCCGAACAGATCCAGCGTCTGCTCAACTCGCTCACGCTCCGGCAGAAGTTCACCATTGGTGTGGCGGCCGTGGTGATGCTGGGCGGTCTTCTTTCGTTTCTCCGCTGGAGCAAAGAACAGAGCTTTCAGGTTCTTTACTCCGGACTGGCCGCCGAGGATGCGGCGGCGGTGGTGGCGAAGCTGAAGGAATCGGGTGTCGAGTACCGGTTGGCCGCGGACGGTTCGAGCGTCCGCGTGGCGGGCACCGCCATACCCGATCTGCGATTGCAGATGGCCTCCGCCGGTTTGCCCAAAAGCGGACGAATCGGCTTTGAGATTTTCGATAAAACCAACTTCGGCGTCACGGAATTCGCCGAACAGATCAACTATCAGCGGGCAATCGAAGGGGAACTGGAACGTAGCGTCATGTCCATCTCCGAGGTGGAGCGGGCGCGCGTCCACGTCACGCCGCCCAAGGAATCCATCTTCCTCGAGAGCCGCCGGCCGGGCAAGGCGAGCGTCCTGGTCCGCCTGCGTCCGGGTGCCCGGCTGTCGCCCCAAAACGTGCAGGCCATTCAACACTTGGCTTCGAGCGCAGTGGACGGTCTGAGTCCGGACCACGTCGCGGTACTCGACATTCAAGGCAACCTGCTGAGCCGGCCACAACGCGGCGACAGTACCGAAGCCGATCCCAGCGGAGAACAGTCGCTCGAATACCGGCGGATGGTGGAACGCGATCTGCTGCTGAAGATCAATGAGACGCTGGAGCCGCTGCTGGGTCCGGAGCGGTTTCGCGCCGGCGTGACCGTGGACTGCGATTTCACCAGTGGCGAGCAGAGTGAGGAGATTTACGATCCGGAGCGGTCCGTGATGCTCTCCTCGCAGCGGACCGAGGACCAAGCCGGGGCGGCGACGGCCACCGGCGTACCTGGCACGGCTTCCAATCTACCGCGGCCGACATCCCGGCCCGGCGCGGGCGGCCAGGGCGTGGCCCGGCGGACGGAGAACATCACGTACCAGAGCAGCCGCACCGTCCGGCGCCTGCGCCTGCCGCGGGGAACGGTGAAGCGGCTGTCGATTTCGGTGCTGGTGGATCACAGTGTGCGGGTGGAGGGGTCCGGCGCCGAAACCAAGCGAGTGGTCGAGCCCCCGTCGCCCGAGCGGCTGAAGGTAACTCGCGACCTGGTGGCGGCAGCCGTCGGGCTCGTGCCCGAGCGCGGCGACCAACTGATTGTTGAGAGTTTGCCGTTCGAGTCGACGCTGGCCTGGGCGCCGCCGGATTTGGACACGCCCGCGCCGGTAACAGCCGGTCCGGACCTGCCAGTCTGGCTCAGGGACTTGTTGAGCGGCAAGAACGTCACCGCCGCGGCGATTGGCGGAGCGGCGGTGCTGTTGGTGCTGGGCGCGGTTACGTTTCTCGTTGTTCGCAAGCGCAAGCGGACGCCGGGAAGCGTGTCCGCGGATAGTACACCCGCCCTGCCCGGCGGGCGTACGGCCGCGGCGCTGGCGGCTGGGGAGGAGTTCGAGAATCGCCTGAGTGACCGGATTGAGCAGCAGAAGGCTCTGAAGGCCCAGCAAGAAAAGGACGTGCTGAACAGTCTGAAGCTCCCGCCCGTGAATACGAAGAAAGCCGAAGTCCTGGCCCGGGAACTCAGCGAACAGGCGAAGCGGGATCCGGAGATGCTGGCGCAACTGGTCAGCACGTGGATCGGCGACCAGGATTCCTAGGCGTGCGTCGATGATCACCAACACCGAAAAGCCGACCTCAATGATACCGGGCCTGAGGAAAGCGGCGATCCTCATGGTGGTGTTGGGAGAGCAGGTAGGGGCCTCCGTTCTGGGGCTGCTCGGTGAGGAAGAAGCCACGCTGCTCGGCCGCGAAATCGCCCGCATGCCGCCGGTTGCCGCCGAGCAGGCCGAGGCCGTTTTGCAGGAGGGCTACCAAATCGTTCTGGCCCGCGATTACGTGCTGAAGGGCGGTGTGGACTATGCGCGGAAATTGCTCATGAACGCCTACGGGCCGGACCACGCCAAGAAACTCCTCGACCGTCTCATGAAGGCGCTGGGCAGCGACGCGGCCACCTTTGACGCCTTGCAGAAAGCTGACCCGCAACAGTTGGCAAAGTTCATCCACAAGGAGCATCCGCAGACCATTGCGCTGGTCTTGTCGCACCTGAACCCCTCGCAAGCGGCGGCGCTCCTGTCTTCCTTACCGGCCGAGTTGCGGGCCGACGTCGCACTGCGGATGGCCAGTCTTGAGCGGATTTCGCCGGAGGTCATCGGGCGCATCGCGAGCATCATCGACCAGAAGATCAAGTCGTTGGGTGAGTTCAGCTCGGAGGCGTACGGCGGCGTTCGGGCCGTGGCGGAGATGTTCAACCGGCTGGATTCGGGCACCAGCCAGGACATCCTCGACGAGATTGAGAAAGAGAATGCGCAGTTGGTCGAAACCGTCCGGCACCTCATGTTCGTCTTCGAGGATCTGCTGCTGATTGACCAGAGCGGTCTTAAGGAGGTGCTCTCGCGGGTGGATCGGAAACTGCTCACGGTGGCGTTGAAGGGGACGAGCGAGAAGCTGCGGGAACGCTTTCTCGAGTGCATGTCGCAGCGGGGCGCGGAGATGTTGCGCGAGGACATGGACGCGTTGGGACCGGTGAAGATCAAGGAAGTGGAAGCCGCGCAGCAACAGATTATCGCGGTTGTCCGGCAGTTGGAAGCCGAAGGTGTGGTGAGCCTGAAGGGGGCGGTGGGCGAACAGTATGTCGTGTAGAGTGGTTCGTCCCGGCGACGCGGTGCGTCCGGCTGGCGTGGCATGGCGGAAGGCCGGGGGCGGCCACACAGCGCCGCACACGCCGGGGGTAGCCGTAGAGGATCGGGCCACCGGGGACGGCTCGACGGCGGGTCTGGCGCTTGACGACCGAGTTCGTCACGAACTGGCTCAGCGCGAGGACGCCGCGCGGCGGCGCGGGTTTCAGGAAGGCGAGGAGTCGGCGCGCAAGGCGCTCGAGGCGCGAGTAGAGGCCGCTGTGCAAAAGGCGGCCGCGAGCGCGGAGACCATTCTGGGGCAGACCCGCCAGATGCGGCGCCAGATGGAAGGGGATCTCGTCCATCTGGCTGTGGCGATCGCGCGGCGCATCCTTCATCGCGAGATTCAGGTGGACCCAGAGGCGTTGGCCGGCATCGTGAAGGCGGCGGTTCACAAGTTGGATGCACGGGAACTCCATCGCGTGCGCGCGTGCCCGGACGACGTCGCAATCGTCGAGAAGTATCTGGCGCAATCGCCGCTGCCGAGCCGGGTGGAGATTGTCGCCGATCCTTCGCTGGAGCGTGGCGGGTTGCTGCTCGAGACGGCGCGCGGCTACCTCGACGCCTCGATGGAAACGCAACTGCGCGAGATCGACCGCGGCCTGGCCGACGTCGTGAGGCGGGCATGACGCTGAAGGTTGCACAAGACGCCGGCTCGTTCTGGGATCTCCGCGCCTATCTCGACCGCGTCGCGCGGATGGAAACCATCCGCAATGCCGGTCACGTGTCGCAGATGATCGGGCTGCTGATCGAGTCGGTTGGGCCAGCCGCGGCCATTGGCGACTTCTGCGAGATCCAGTGCAGTTCGGGCCGGGTTATCCGCGTCCAGGTGATCGGATTCCGTGACGGCCGTGTCTTGTCGATGCCGCTCGAGGAAACGGACGGCATCGAAGCCGGCGATCCCATCGTGACGCGCAGCGAGGCCGCCAAGGTCTGTGTTGGACCTCATTTGCTGGGCACGATCCTCGATGGCTTTGGCCGCCCGCTCGACGGATCCACGCTGGCCAACGGCGGCCCTTACTACGACCTCTACCGGACGCCGCCCGGTCCACTCGAACGCGAACCCATCCGCGAACCGCTGGTCACCGGCGTTCGCGCGATCGACGGGCTGCTGACCTGCGGCAAGGGGCAGCGGGTCGGTATCTTTGGGGGCAGCGGCGTCGGCAAGAGCACGCTGCTCGGGAGTATGGCGCGGCACAACTCGGCCGATGTCAGCGTGGTCGCGCTGATTGGCGAGCGTAACCGCGAGGTTCGGGAGTTTCTCGAGTACGAACTGGGCGCGGAAGGGCGGCGGCGGTCGGTCGTGGTGGTGGCCACCTCGGACCGGCCGGCGCCGCTCCGGATTCGAGCCTGCTTCCTCGCGCTGGCCGTCGCCGAATACTTCCGGGACGAAGGCGCCTCGGTCATGCTCGTGATGGATTCGGTGACGCGCCTGGCGATGGCCCAACGGGAGATCGGGCTGGCCGCCGGCGAACCGCCATCGCAGAAGGGCTATACCCCGTCGGTCTTCAATCTTCTGCCAAGGATCTTCGAACGCGCGGGAAATTTCGGCCGCGGTTCCATCACCGGGCTTTTCACTGTCCTGGTGGAGGGCGACGATATGAACGAGCCGATCGCCGACGCTGTCCGCGGCATCCTGGATGGCCACATCATTCTGTCGCGCGAGTTGGGCACGGCCGACCACTATCCGGCTATCGATGTCCTCCAATCGGTGAGCCGGCTCAGCACGAAAGTCTGCAGTCCGGAACAACTCCGCACGGCCCAAAAGATCCGCGAGGCGATGGCGACTTACCAGCGCTCTGCCGATCTCATCAACCTTGGCGCCTACGTCGCCGGGTCGAACCCCGGTCTGGACGCTGCCATCCGGTTGCGTCCAAGCCTGATCGAGTTTCTGCGCCAACCGCCCGAGGAGAGCGACGCGCTCGAGCGGACCGTCTCGCGAATGGCCAATCTGGTGGCCAGTCCGTGAAGAAGTTTCAGTTTCCGCTCGAACGGGTGCGGGAGTTCCGTCGGCTGCAACTGGAGATGGAAGAAGCACGGCTGGAACGCCTGTTTGGCCATCTCGGCGAACTCGACGCTCGCGAGCGCGAGGTGGAGGCCGCACTCCGGCAGGCCGAACTGGACCTGCGTTGGACCGCCGCCGAGGGCGCGCTCGATCCTCCGCAACTCGATGCCATCGCCTCCTACGGCGAGTTCAGCCGCCGGGCCATCGAAGACATCGCACGGGAACGCAAACAGACGCAGGTCGAGATCGGCCAGCAACGGCTGCGCGTGCTGAAGGCAAACCAGTCGGCGGAGATCCTCGAGAAGCTTAGGAAAAGGTACCGGACTCATTGGCAGGCCGAAGTGGACCACGAGATCGAGATGGTCGCCGCCGAGAACTACCTGGCGCGTTGGAACCGCGGACAGCGGTTTCCATGAGTCTCAGTTCTGCCCAATCTGATATCATCCGTGACCGGACGTGGACAAACGAAGCTTTCTGCAACTGCTCGCGGCCTCGATGGCGAGTCGGGCGGTTCAGCCCCTCTCGGCTTGGGTGCCAAAATTGACCAATTGGGCCGGAAACCTTACTTACAGTACGGACCGCCTGCACGAAGCCGCCTCCGTCGACCGGGTCCGCGCGTTGGTAAGGTCGCGGAGCAAAGTGAAGGCGCTCGGCACGCGCCACTGCTTCAATTCCATCGCGGACAGCCGTCACAACCTGCTCTCGCTGAAGCCGATGCACGCGATGGTCGCGCTCGACGCCGCCGCCCCGACCGTGACGGTCGATGGCGGCATCACTTACGGCCAGCTTTGTCCGGACCTCGACGCCAAGGGTTTCGCGCTGCACAACCTGGCTTCGCTGCCCCACATTTCGATCGCCGGCGCGTGCAGCACCGCCACGCATGGTTCGGGTGAAAAGAACGGCAACCTTTCCACCGCAGTGTCCGCCCTCGAATTCGTTACCGCGGACGGCGGTGTGGTTGAACTCACCCGTAAGTCCGGCGGAGAGACTTTCCATGGCGCAGTGGTTGGGCTGGGCGCGCTGGGCGTGATGACTCGAATCACCCTCGATATTCAGCCTACCTTCGCGATGCGGCAGTACGTGTATGAAAACCTGCCGCTGGCCGCGATAAGGGACCACTTCGACGAGATTCAGGCGAGCGGCTACAGTGTCAGTCTGTTCACCGACTGGCAGAAGCAACGCATCAACGAGCTTTGGATTAAGAGCCGCGCCGGGGACGGGCGCGAGTTCGCGGCGCCTCCGGAATTTTTCGGCGCGAAACTCGCGACGCGCAACCTTCACCCGATCGCCGAGCTTTCCGCCGAGAACTGCACCGAACAGATGGGTGTGCCCGGTCCCTGGTACGAGCGGCTGCCGCATTTCCGTATGGGGTTCACACCGAGCGCCGGCAAGGAACTCCAGTCGGAATACTTCGTCCCGCGGCACAACGCCGTGGACGCCATTCTGGCCATCGAGCGTCTGCGCGACCAGGTGTTTCAGCATTTGCTGATCTCGGAGATTCGCACTGTAGCGGCGGACGGCCTTTGGCTGAGCCCCTGCTACCGGCGGCCCAGCGTCGCAATCCACTTCACTTGGAAGCAGGACTGGCCGGCGGTCCGGCGTCTGCTGCCCGTGATTGAAAAGGAACTCTCTCCGTTTCAACCGCGCCCTCACTGGGGCAAGCTGTTCGCGCTCTCTCCCCCCGAACTCCGGTCGAGGTACGAGAAACTGGAGCAATTCGTCGAACTGGCTAGACGGTACGATCCCAAGGGGAAGTTCCGCAACGATTTCCTGAACACTAATCTGTTCTCTGGCTGATCACCCTCGGCTCCCGGCTGCCTCGGCGCTCAGTTTCGAGGACGGGCAGACCGGCGTTCACCAGATTTTGATGGCCAAGAGGGCGAATCCGGCGGAGAGGCGCCTTACTCGCGAGTATATGCAGGGCAGGTAACAGGGGCGGCGTCGCGGGTTTCCCCGCCCAATCAGTTCGATTCGGCCGTATCGTGCGGCGCGGGCTCGAATCGCTGTGCGAAGGCCGATTTCCGGTAGAACTCCCACACCTCGCTGCCGCGCACCAGCCGGCGAAGGATTGGCGTCGTCATGTAGGTCGTCACTACCGCCATGAATACCAGCATGAAAAACACGCTCGGCGGGATGATGCCGAGATCGTAGCCGATATTAATCACAATCAACTCCATCAGCGCGCGGGTGTTCATCATGACGCCGATCATCGCCGACTCCCGCATCGGGAGTCCATTCAGCCGCGCCGCCAGGGTGCAGCCGCCGAACTTCCCGATTACGGCGACCGCCAGCACCACCGCGCAGAACATCCATAGGGTTCCCCCGGACATCGTCCCGATGTCGGTGCGCAGCCCGGTGTAGGTGAAGAAAATCGGCAGGAAGAACACGGTCACGAAATCGTGCAGCCGTTTGTTGACGGCGTGCCGGAGCTCGTCCTGATCGTGGAGAATTGCTCCCATCAAAAACGCTCCGAAGATCGAGAAGATCCCGATCAGATTGGTCACCGCCGCCGAAACGAAGACGAGAATCAGCAGAGTCGCCTGCGCATTGAGAGACAGATCGCCGCCTTGTTTGCGCAACTGCGCGCCCACCCACCGGCAAAGCAGCGGCCGGATGGCGAAGATCATTACCAGTCCATAGACGATTACGCTTCCCACCATCGTCGCCATCCGCGCCGGGTCGAAGGTCGCCCGGACGAATGCGGTCACCAGGGCGAGGATGATCCACCCCGAGGCGTCGTCCACCGCGGCGGCGGAGATCGTTATCGAGCCAATGCGCGTCCGGTTCAGATTCAACTCGATCATGATCCGGCCCAGGATCGGGATCGCCGTAATGGACATGGCGGCCGCCATGAACAGCGACAGGTTCAGCCGGCTTCCGGCCAACTCCAGCGACTGGTGGATCCAATGGCCGAGGCTGAAGCCGAGCACAAACGGAAGCAGGATGCCGGCCAGCGAAACCGATATCGCGGTCCGGCCGTTATCGGAGAGATGTCCAAAGTCGAATTCCAGTCCGATCAGGAACATCAGCAACACCAGGCCCACCTGGCTCAGAATGCTGAAGATCTCGCCGACGGACGGGTCGAACACGGCGTGGAACGTATCCGGAAAGAAGTGCCCGAATAGCGACGGGCCGAGGAGTAGCCCCGCCGCGATCTCGCCGCAAACGACAGGCTGACCAAATCGCCGGAACAGTTGCCCGAAGATCCGAGCCGCCGCGATGATGACGATCAACTGCAGGATGACCTTAAGCAGAACGGTCTCGATGTCGGCGCTGACCGGCGATGCCTGCATATAGGGATGGGGCTGGAGTACTTGGCGGCTGACGGTACTGGAAGCCATTGTAACCAAATACTTCTTTACAAAATTGTTACTATGCCGTTACTATTCAGTTAGAGAATTATTCTTCGAGTCCACAACTGTTTGAAAGGCATGGAGTTGTAACAATTCGAGAGCGGGAGGTAGGAACTGGGTATGGTTGGATCGGCACAGAGGCTCGCGCTGGCCGCCGGACTTCTGTGTCCAGTTCTAATCGCCGCTCCTGGGGCCACGCTTGGCATTGTCTGGATTGAGGAAGAGTCTCTGCACCCGGCCACCCGCGTCGAAACGTGGCGCGAGGTGGGCCAACTGTTTCGCGAGGCCGATTTCAAGGTGGAATGGGCGAAGCCGGAGGAGGTGGCGGGCCTGACGGCGTTCGCCAAGCTCGTTGTGGTGCGGGTTTGCGCTCCGGTCGAGGAGCCCGGCGGAGTTCGCGTCACCGGAGGGGGGCGTCCGCTGGGGAGCACCCAAGTGGTCAACCAGCGAATCCTTCCGTTTATTCGCATCTACCCCGAACGGGTGGAGGGACTGGTCGGCCGGTCCACGCTTTCTTCGCAGCCCCTCCACCGGCGTTTGCTGATCGGCCGGGCGCTGGGCCGGATCCTGGCCCACGAGTTGTACCACGTCCTCGCCGAAACCCTCGATCATGGCAACCGCGGAGTCACCCAGAGCCATCTTGGAGTGGAAGAGTTAGTGTGGACTAACCTCGGGTTCGAGGCCCACGAGTTGCGCAGGATGTCGGAGCGGAGCCTTCCCGGAATCAGCCGCGCGTCCCGCTAAACGGACTGGCGTGGATCCCGGCAAGAATCGCTTCCACCGTATCCTCAACCGGGGCGGTGCCGTCCACGATCAGATTCGCCCACTGGCGGCTGGGTCGAATGTAGCACTCGCAGGCGGGCTGGACCGTCCGCTCGAATTGCTCCACAACCGACTCCGGCCTGCGGCCCCTATCGCGGATGTCCCTCGCGAGGCGGCGAGCCAGGCACAGCGTGTCGGGTGCGTCGACAAAAACACGCAGTTGAAGCCGCTCGCGCACCTCGGGCCAATGGAGGGCGAAAAGCCCTTCGACAACCAGTACCTCTCCCGGTTCGATCCGCTCGAAGCGGCCGGAGCGCGTGTGCCGGGTATAGTCGTAGAGTGGCCGGTTGATTCCCTCGCCGGCGCCGAGGCGGGACATATGCTCCGCGATCAGGGCAAGGTCCAGTGCCGCCGGATCGTCGAAGTTCACCTGAACGCGCTCTTCGTACGTCAGGTCCGAAAGGTCACGGTAGTAGGAATCGAGCGCGACCACCGGAGCGTGAAGCCGCGGCGCCAATGCGGCGGCCACCTCACTCTTGCCCGCGCAGGAGGGTCCGGCGATTCCGATCAGGTACGGCACAGCCATCCCTGACATCGTGGCATACTCCCAGGGCTGTAACGACGGCCGGACCTGGCAATCTTCCGCCAGGCGTCCGAAACCAACCAGCCGGAGCTGCAACTCAATTGCACTCATGCTATAGTGCCCATGATGAACGGAACCACCGATTCCACGTCTTCCATCGCCCGCCGCCAGTTTCTCCGGGGAACAGCCGCGCTCGCCCTCGGCGGCGCGCTTTCATCTTGCGGGAGGTCCCCGGGCCCCACGGAACTCACCGTCTACTCCGGCCGCGGCGAGAACCTCATTGGTCCGCTCCTGGAAAAGGCGGAACGGGAACTCGATCTGAAGATCGAAACCCGCTACGGCAACTCGGCGCAGATGGCGCTCGCCATCCTCGAGGAAGGCAGGAACACCCGCGCCGATCTCTTCCTCGCGCAGGAATCCGGCGCGCTCGGCGCGCTGGTGCGCGAGAAACGCTTCGCGCCGCTGCCCGAGGACATTCTCAACCAGGTGGACCGCCGCTTCCGCTCCCCCCAAGGCCTGTGGGTCGGCCTCTCCGGCCGCAGCCGCGTCATTGACTACAATACCCGGCTCGTGAAACCCGATGAACTCCCGAAGACGGTCTACGAACTGACCGCACCCCGCTGGAAGGGCCAGGTCGGTTGGGCGCCGGCCAACGGATCGTTCCAGGCTTTCGTCACGGCCATGCGCCTCCTTGACGGCAACGAAAAAACACGCGCCTGGATCGGGGCCATGAAAGCGAACGGCGCGCGCAATTACCCGAGCAATGCGCCCATCGTGGAAGCGCTCGGCCGCGGCGAGATCCAACTCGGCCTCGTCAACAATTACTACCTGTACCGGTTCACCGCCGAGAACCCCGATTTTCCCGTCGCCCACCACTACACCAAGGGCGATCCCGGCGCGCTCGTGCTCGTCTCCGGCGCCGGCGTTCTTGGCATCGCGGATGAGCGCCGCGAAGCGGCCCTCCGCGTCATCCGCTACCTGCTCTCCGAACCGGCCCAGACGCACTTCGCGCAAACGAATAACGAGTACCCGCTCGCCGCCGGCGTGTCCGCCGGGCCGGGCCGCGTGCCCCTCGACGAACTCGATCCCCCGGACATCGACCTCAGTCGGCTCGAGGATCTCGAAGGCACGCTCAAGCTCATCGAAAACGCGGGCGTGTTGTAAGAGGCGACCCGCATGCCGCTTGACCTCGCACAAGCTGGAAGATCCGTGAACAACGCCGCCGGACCCTTCCGCCGCGGCGGATCGTTCACGGCCGCTCTCTCGCTTGCGGCCGGTCTTTCCCTGGCGGCGCTCGCCATCCCGCTTCTGTACCTGCTTCTGCGCGCGGCCGCCATCGGCTTGCCGGAGCTGGCGCGCATCTTCGCCGACCCGCGCAGCCTGCACGTTCTCCTGAACAGCCTGCTCCTCGCCGCCGGCGTCGCCGCCGCCTGCCTGGTCCTCGCCGTGCCGATGGCCTTCCTCACCACCCGCACCGACCTGCCCGCGCGCCGCTTCTGGAGCGTCCTCGGCGTCCTGCCCCTCGCCATCCCCAGCTACGTGGGCAGCTTCGCCCTTATCGCCGCGTTCGCGCCGCGCGGCAGCTACTTGCAACTGCTGCTGGAACCGTTCGGCGTCGCCGAGCTTCCCTCCATCATCGGTTGGCCCGGCGCGATCCTCAGCATCGCCCTGTTCACCTATCCGTACTTGATGCTGACTCTGCGCGCCGGTCTCATCGGGATCCATCCCGCTACCGAAGAAGCGGCCCGCGGCCTCGGCTTCAACCGCCGCGATACGTTCCTCCGTGTCGTCTTCCCGCAACTGCGCCCGTCCCTCGTCGCCGGCCTGCTGCTGGTGGCGCTTTACGCGCTCCGCGACCTCGGCACCCCCTCGCTCATGCGCGTCGATTCCTTCACCCGCGTCATCTATTCGCAGTACACGCTCAGCTTCGACCGCAACCGCGCCGCTGGACTCGCGCTGATGCTCGCCATCGTGGTGATGGTGCTGCTCTGGCTCGAATACCGCACCCGGTCCCGCGCGGCCTATTACAGCCGCCGCGGCGCAACCGGTCGGCCCGCCGCGGTGATCCCGCTCGGCGTCTGGAAATGGCCCGCCGTGGTGTTCTGTTCCCTCGTCGCCTCGCTCACGCTCGTGCTGCCCACTGCGATTTCGCTGCTCTGGTTGTTCCGCGGGCTCAACACGGGCGTGCTCCGCGCGGATCACGTTTCGCGAACCCTCGAAGTGGCCGGCAACAGCTTGTTCGTCTCTTCGCTTACCGCGCTCGCCGTGACTGCGTTCGCGCTGCCCGTCGCCGTGCTCGCCGCGCGCGCGCCAGGCGGGCTTACCGCGTCCGTCGAACGCTTTGCCTATGTGGCCTTCGGCTTGCCCGGCATCGTGGTGGCGCTGTCGCTGGTCTTCGCCGGATCGCAGTTCCTGCCGGGCCTCTATCAGACGTTGCCGCTGCTGATCTTCGCGTGCTTCGTCCTGTTCTTTCCCCAGGGACTCGGAACGGCGCGCGGCGCGCTGCTGCAACTCAATCCGCAAATCGAGGAGTCGGCGCGATCGCTGGGCCGCGGACCCTGGCAGACCCTGCGTGAAGTGACGTTGCCGCTCGTGAGGTCGGGCCTCATCACCGGCGCGCTACTCGTGTTCCTCACCGCGATGAAGGAACTGCCCGCCACGCTGATGCTCGCGCCCATCGGCTACGACACGCTGGCCACCCGCGTCTGGAAAGCCACCGAAGACGTCTACTTCGCCGAAGCCGCCCTGCACTCCCTCGCCATGATCGCCGTCTGTGGCTTCTTGATACTGATTGTCATCCACTACGGACACCGCCACCCCCATAGCCAGCGCCTTATGGAAGAATAGTGCTTGAAACCCGGTTGCAATGCCGACTGACGCCTATCTCGACCTGCGGAACGTCACCAAGCGCTTCCCTTCCCTGCAACGGCCCGCGGTGCGGGATGTCAGCCTGATCGCCGGCGAGGGCTGCCTCCTTGCTTTGCTCGGCCCTTCCGGCTGCGGAAAAACTACGCTGCTCCGGCTGATCGCCGGCTTCGAGGAACCGGACTACGGCAGTATCCGCCTCGCGGGCGTGAAGGTTGCCGGAGAAGGCAGTTGGACCCCGCCCGAGCGCCGCGGCGTGGGCATGGTCTTCCAGGACTTCGCGCTCTTCCCGCATCTGACTGTCTACGAGAACGTCGCGTTCGGTCTGCGGTATTCGGCGTGGCGCGGCCGCGCCGCCCACGTCATCGAAGTCGCCGGCCTGCGCGGCATGGAGAACCGCTATCCGCACGAGATCTCGGGCGGGCAGCAGCAGCGCGTCGCGGTGGCGCGAGCGCTCGCGCCGAAGCCGCAATTGATTGTCATGGACGAACCGCTCAGCAACCTCGACGCGCAGATGCGCCTGCACCTCCGGCAGGAGTTGCGGGCGATGTTGAAGGCCGAGGGTGTGACCGGCGTACTCGTCACGCACGACCAGGAAGAAGCGCTCTCCATCGCCGACCTCGTTGGCGTAATGCGCGATGGCGGAATCGAACAGGCGGGCCGTCCGGAGGACCTCTACGAGGCGCCCGCAACCCGGTTCGTCGCCGAGTTCGTGACCCAGGCCAACTTCCTGCCGGCGCGCAAGGTTTCGGGCGGCTTCTTCACCGACATCGGCCACATCGCATGCCCGGCGGACGATGCCCGCGATGAAGGCGAACTTATGGTCCGCCAGGAAGACCTCCGTCTCACGCTGGACGAAAGCGGCGCTGGCGTCATCGCCGACCGGCGGTTTTTGGGACGCGAATACGCCTACCGGATCGAAACCGCGAACGGCCGGATCCTGCTCGCCCGCGCGCCCGCCGATCGCGCCTTACCGCCCGGCGCC
>CAYPUQ010000022.1:0-17760 GCA_964413655.1 uncultured Solibacteraceae bacterium
GGGTTAGGTCCAGAGCCGAGTTGTTGTTGGCAAGATCGAGCAGGCGTTGGCGCTGGTCCCGGCGCCGTTGTTGGGCGCGGTTGCGCTCGGCCGCCTTGGGCTTGTCTGTGCGGTACTGCTTCCAGTAGCCGGAATGCGCGGCGCGCCACTTGCGGGCGCTGTCGCGACAGCTCTGCGCGTAGTCGGGATCGGTGGCGAACTTGTGCTTCCGGCTCTCAGCGCGGCGATTCTGGCACGCCTTGGCCGAGCAGGCAAACTGCTCCGGGTGGAAACGGGATGGTGTAAACTGCTCCTGGCAGAAACGGCAGCGCCGCAGGTCCATCCGTCCGGGGTCCGCGCCGGCGAACGGGATTTAGAAACTGATGTAGAGTACCTACCGCGTCCCCAACGCTGTCGCCACGGAGCCCGACCGCTCCGAGGCGTGCTGTGGCCCGGATCGCTGCGCCGACGATGTCACCGGCGTAAATGCTGTCGTTTTAGGCCGGCGTCGACATTGATTCGGCGCGCATGGCCCTTCGCATCCCAACTCGGCAAAGGCGCCAAAGACCGCTCTGTGCCGTTGTCACCGCGCCTGCTGGAACTGTTGCGCCCCTACTACCGTGGCCAGCGGCCCCGCAGCGAATGGTTGTGCCCCGCGATCAAACCCCACCGGCCTGTGTCGGCCAGCACGGTCCAACCGGTCTGCCGGGAAGCGGCCCAGCTGGCCGGCTTGCACAAACGCGTACGGCCCACGTTTTGCGGCACAGCTTCGCCACCCATCGGCTGGAGAATGGCGAAGACCTCAGCGTCATCCAGGTGCTGCTGGACCACAAGCGCATCGAAACCACGGCCTCCTTACGTCCGGGTTTCTCCGGCCCAACTCGCCGCCACCACCTCGCCCGCGGAGCGATCACCCAGCGCCCCGCCCCCGCCTCCACCCAAACCGGGCCGTGGCCGCCCTCGCCAGTCGGCCGCCCCTGCGTCGCCGGCCCAACGACCCTAAGCCTGGGCCACGGTGACTTCGCCCGTCCAGAACCTCGGGGGAACTGTTCCGGCAGCTGGGCCCCCAGTACCGCCGCCAGCACAACTGGCCCCGGACGCACCTCCGCGTGAGGCGCGCCATCGAGTCGTGCCGCACGGCGGTGCTGGGCGGCCACCTGGAACAATGCCGGAGTGTGCCCAGCAGCGGATCGCCTCCAATGGCTGCCTTATGGGGAGTATTTGCTTCTGGGGAGTGTGACCCACGAGCTGCCGATCCGCCAGCGTTTGAATACCGCAGCGCCTCCCCATAAGAAGTGCGATTCTTCTGCTACAGTGGTGCCTGCCTCCCCCCGCTTTAATCCCAAGGAGAACACTTTGATTGAGAAGTGCTTTTGTGCGCCCAAGACGCTTCAGCGTTTGCGTGCGGGTTTCAGTGGCCCCCACATTGACAGCTTCTGTTGGCAGTTCGCCCCCGTGCGCCTATGCGCACCCTCCCTGGCCCACAGCCCGGCCCCACTTCCGCGGTTGAGCCCCGCTGGGGGCACTCCGTCGGTCCGCCGTTGCGGGCACGTGCCCGGCGCAGCCTAGGGCGCAGCCCTGCTGCTTCTCCATTCCCCCTCTGGCCATCACCGATCCCCCCCATTCGGACACCCTTGGCGGGGGCGGTTTAGCTCAACGCCCGTTCACAGCAACTCAAAAAAATCTATTTCACTGATAAAACAGAACTTGCGCGATTTCCTGACCCGCGGCTGAACTCGCGCATGTTACTTTCTGGTCGTGAGTTGAGTTGCGCCCACGCGGGCGGCCGTGACCGCCGGCACGGTTCATTCGAACGGCGTGCCCAAGGATCGAACGTGCGGGAACGAAGTGGAGATCAATTTCATGATTTTGGTGGCACTCGGAAGCGCTCTGACTCTTTGGGAGGGAGCTGACTCCGCAGTCGAGAGCAGTACGAGAGACAGCGATATAACGCCAACCGAGTCCGCCAGCGGCGCGATGGAGGGAACTAAGGAGAAGACGGCGGAGCGGCGCTTCCGCTCTACCATGAACGATTTCGTTCGGCTGCTGGGGCGAGACCAGCGAAAGCACGAAGACGAGCCGGAGACGAAGGCGATTACAGCCCGGTGGGTGGACGACGACGAAGCGAATTAGACCGGCGAATAGTCTACTCGCCGCTGCCGTCGCAGAAACTGTTTCATCAGACCACGGCACGATTCAAAGGATTTTCTGGCCCGATCGGGTCGGGCAAGAGTCAGGCGCTCTGCCAGGAAGCGCTCCGGTTGAGCTACATCAATGCTGGGCGAGTTGGGCTGCTGGGCGCACCGACGTACCGGATGTTAAAGGACGCTACGCTCACTTCGCTGTTGGAGGTGTTACGGGCCAACCGAATTCCGCACGAGCATAACAAGTCGGACAACATCGTCGTACTGAAGGAAACCGGGTCGCGAATCTTGTGCCGGACCTTGAGCGACTCGGACGCGTTACGCGGAACTAACCTCGCGTGGTTTGGCGTCGATGAACTGACCTACGCGGCGGAGCCATCCTGGCTGCAGCTTGAAGGACGTTTACGCGATCCGAAGGCTACCCACTTGTGCGGCTATGGCGTCTGGACGCCGAAGGGACGCGACTGGGTTCACAGGCGGTTTATAGGCAATCCGGCCCCAGGTTATCGAGTGATCCTGGCGAAGGCGTTCGAGAACCGGCACCTGTTGGCGCACGTGCCCGACTTCTACGAGCGCTTGAGGAAAAGCTACAGCGAGAGGTTCTTTCGGCAGGAAGCACTGGGCGAGTATTTAAACGCCTCCGACGGTCTGGTTTACAGCGCGTTCGACCGAGGGCTTCAAGTGACGCCGACAGCATTGGACGCGAGGTTTCCGCTCTTATGGACGCTGGACTTCAACGTCGACCCGATGTGTTCTCTGGTGGCTCAGATTCGCAGCGAGCACGTGTATGTACTTGACGAAATTGTACTGAGCAGGGCCAGCACAGCGGATGCGTGCAGGGAGTTCATCGCGCGGTATGAAAATAAAGCGCGCGAGGTCGTGATTTGCGGCGATGCGTCGGGCCGGAACCGGCGGACTACGGGAAGCACAGACTACGAAGTGATCAGCCGATGCTTCGACCAACAGCGGGGTATGCAGGTAAGGTTCCGGGTTCCGAACTCAAACCCGCCGATAAGGGATCGTGTGGAGATGGTGAACGCGAAATGCCGCAACGCGGACAGCGAGGCCCGACTTTGGGTGAATCCGAGTTGCCGTGAACTAATTAAGAACTTGGAGCAAGTCGCTTACAAGACAGACAGCAGTGTGATTGATAAGTTGAGTGATCCACAGCGGACCCACATTAGCGATGCGCTGGGTTACCTCCTGTGGGAAGAGTTTGGTCCGAAACTTCGAATCGGAGAAAGGCAGAAGCCGCTGTTCTAACCAGCACCCGCAAGGGAAACGCAAATAGGAAAAAAGAATGACTTTACTTCAGATCAATCAGGAGCATCCCGACTACGGGTCGAAGAAGCATACTTGGCGAGTCCACCGGGATCTGTATGCCGGGGGAGAGCAACTCAAACAGCACGCCCCGGAATACCTACTGCGCAGGCAGAAGGAACCCGTCGAAGTCTACCAGGAGCGGCTCAGCCGGGTGTTCTACGAGAACTACGTCGGATCGATCATCGACTGGTACGTCGCCACGCTATTTCGCAGGGAGCCGGTACTTATCGTCGAGGGAAACGATTCAGCCGGCAAAAGGTTCCTTCAAACGTTTGTCGAGGACTGCGACTGGAAGGGTAGTTCAATTGTCGAGTTCTTTCGTGGGCAAATTCTCGAAACGCTTGTTACCGGCGTCAGTTACACGCTGGTCGACTTCCCGCGGACTCCGCAACCGCTGGAGAATCGTGCCGAAGAGGAGGTCCTCGGAGTAGCGCGCGCCTACTTGGTTCCTGTACCGGCGGAAAGCCTAATCAATTGGGGCACGGACGAGCGCGGCAATCTGGACTGGGTCGTGTTGCGGTCCGTGTACAACCGCCGTGAGTCGATGGGCGACGACGGCTGGACGACAGAGACAATCTGGACGTATTACGACAGACAACGGTTCCAGAAGTATAGCGCCTGCGAAAAGGATGGAAAACAGGGCGCAATGAAGCTGGTGGATTCCGGCTTCCATGGATTGGCGGGGCAAAACCAAGTTCCGCTCTATCCGCTACGGATTCCGGATGGGCTCTGGCTCATGAATAAGGCGGGATTGCTGCAACTGGAGCATTTCAATAAGTCGAACGGACTGGCCTGGGCTCTTACAATGGGCTTGTTCGCGACGCCAGTGGTCTACTCGGACCGGGAGTGGACTCAGGTAATCGGCGATTCGTACTATTTGCAGCTTGGCCCGAACGACAAGTTCGGCTGGACCGAACCGGAAGGTAACGTTTACCAGATCGCGGCGGACAACCTGAACCGTCTACAAGAGGAGATCTACCGGGTCTGCTATCTCATGTCGCAGGCCGGCGGGCCGCTGCGCGGAGTACAGCAGTCGGGACTCAGCAAGCAGCGTGATTTTGCGATTACCCAGGAGGTCTTGCGAGCTTATGGCGATGCCGTAAAAGAGGCCCTAAAGACGGTTCTGCGGGTGGTCATTGCCGCGAGACAGGACAAACTTGCCCTGGACGTGTCGGGGATGGACGAGTTCGACATCGGCGACTTCAGCGACGAACTCAACGACGCCGAACGCCTCCTGAAGATGGGAATCGAGTCGCCGACATTGAAGAAACAGGTCTTCAAGAAGCTGGCGTTCAAGTTCTTGAGCGACGTGCGGCAAGAACTGAAGGACCAGATCAGTCGAGAAATCGACTTTCAGATCGATCGTCACAAAAGCGAAAGGGAATAGGCATGGAAACGGAAAAGGCGAATGGAGAAGGACAGGCCGACCTGCGCGGTATGATCCGAGACGTTGTCCAGGAGTTCGTTAGGGCACAGAAACTGCGGGAGGAGCCGGCCTACAAGACAGAGTTGCAGGAAGAGCGCAAACGCCGTGAACAACTTGAGGGCCGTTTAAACGACCTTATCGAAGAGAACGGCCGAACACGGCAGAGAGCGGAGGAGGCAGAGCGGTGTACGGCAATTCGAAACGAGTTGCAGCGTCTTGGCGTGTCTAAGATCGACTTGGCGTTCCGCGCAGTGAAGGACGATATCACTCGAGCCGATGACGGGTCGCTCGTTGCGAGAACCTCACAGGGAGATCTGGCACTCCAGGACTACCTCAACCACTTCGTGAGCGAGAACCCGGAGTTGCTGCCGGCCCGGATCCCAGGTGGGTCAGGAGCGACTGGACAGTCGCGAGTGCAGTCAGCGGGATTATCACAACTGGATCTGGACCGGATCAAGCCCGGTATGGATCCAGAGGAGATGCAGCGGATGCGGCAGGAGATCGCGAAGATCGCCTCCCAGACTCTGCGGGGGATGGAGCGGTCCTGAGGGCAGGCCCGTGAAACCTCAAACATCCGTCTCTTACGGGACAAAACAGGAGAAATATGCCAACCATTACTTCAGCTAACGTAGCTCAGGCGATTGTTAAGCTTGTGGCGGCCGACGCGCTGCCCACACTGATGGGTAACCTTGTTATGGGTAACCTGGTCAATCGCGACTACGAACCGACGCTGGCACAGGCGGGCGACACGGTGAACGTGCCGATTCCCCCAACGCTGGTGGCGAACAACATTTCCGAGGGCGGTACGGTGGTCACGCAGAACCCCAGTCTGGGCAATGCGCAGATCGTGCTCAATACCCATGCCGAAGCGACGTTCCAGATCCCGGACGTGACCAAGGTGCTGGCGGTTCCCGACCTACTGTCGCTCTACATGCAGCCGGCGATGGTGGCGTTGGCCGAGAGGATCGAATCCGACCTTCTGTCGACCTATGCAGGGTTCACGGCCAACCCGACGCTCGGCACCGCCGGGACTGCGATTAGCGAGGCAACGCTCGACGCGGCCGAGACGGCGTTGTTCAACGCGAAGGTTCCGGCCAGCACGCCGAAGTATATCGTGGTGAGCGGCGAGGCCTACTCGCAGTTGCGCCAGAACCCGCGGTTCAGCGAGTACAGTTCGGCCGGCGAGGCCGGTCTGCGAGCGCTTGTTGACGGCACGGTGGGCAAACTGAAGGACTTCTTCGTCTTCCGCTCACAGTTTGTCGAGAAGACGGGCAGCGCACCAGTCGCTACCCACAACCTCGCCTTTGCCCGGAATGCGATCGGCCTCGTGGTTCGTCGTCTGCCGCAGCCTCTTCCGGGTACCGGCGCGGTCGCCGAGTACGCGGAACTGGGCAACTTTGGCCTTCGTGTGGTGATGACTTATCAGCCGAACACGCTCGCTCAGCAGTTCACGGTGGACGTCCTTTACGGCACCGGCGTTCTGCGCAACAACTTCGGGGTTCACATCCGGAGCTAGGCCGGCGTGACGGCAGGCCGACCGGAGTTATCGCCGGACGGTATTCCCAACGGGGCACGGACAAGACCGTGCCCCATATTCTTTCAAGGAGAAGAGGAAATGGACTTAAAAGCGTACTACCGGAAGATCCGCGATATCGAGGCAGATATTTGTACCGCATTCATTGTTGTAGTCAGCGAAGAGACCAACGACGGCGGAAAGGCCGGCGAGAAGAATGAAGTGAGACGCAGCCTCGGCGCGCGAATGGTAGCAGAGGGAAAGGCGCGACTAGCCTCTGATGAGGAGGCGGCGGCTTACTACAGCGACGAGAAACAACGCATCATCGACGCCGAGGAAGAAGCGATTCGGAGCAAAGTGCAGATTGCGTTTGTGCCCGAGGAGCAGGTGCGCGCCCTGAAAACCGCCGTGAAGCAGCGTAAGATTCGGGATCAGGAATAAGCGAAGACTATGGCGCTACTGACTGACGGCATGATTTCCAGCATCGAGGATCTGACGGGTTACGACAGCGCCGTTCTGGACGTAGCCCGCGTCGAGGGGATCAACCTCGCGCAGAAGCTCGAGTTGGCACAGGAGGAGATAGCTCTGGAAGTGCGATCCTTCCTGTTGCATCAAAGCGGTTGGCGGAGTCTGCCCGGAGAGGGCGGCGCGCCACGAGCCGAGCAGGTCGTGGTGAACCCGGCACTGAAGCGCTGGCACGCACTCCAAACACTGGCATTGTTCTATACCGATGCGGTGCATAGCCAGCTCAACGACCGCTATCGGGGGAAGCTCAAGCAGATCCGGAATATGGCCCGAAGTTCCCGCGAACTGCTATTTCTCACCGGAGTCGGACTGATCGCGGTGCCGGTGCCCCGCGCCCCGGTGCCGGAGGTCTGGACCGGCGCGGCAGGAGGCCTCAGCGGCGCCTTTCTCGTAGGCATCCAGTGGGTCGATTCGCAGGGACGGGTGGGGGCGCCGAGCGGCTGGGCACACGCCATCATTCACGAGTCAGGGTCGATTCATGTCAGCGCTCGGGTGGAAGCACCCGCAGGCGTGGTGGGCTATCACGTTTATGTCCGCACGCCGGAGATCGATCACGGGCAACAGACGGGCAGCCCGGTAGAGTTGGGGACGAACTGGATGACGACCGGTCCCCTATCCGATGGTCCGCAGGCAGGAGATGGTCAGAAGCCGGAGTTTCTAGTCCGACTAAGCCGCGTCCTGCCAAGGGGGTGAAGCGATGTCAACGGCTGGCCGTACTGCATTGGAAACGCTAGTGCGCATCCTGAAGGCCGAAACCGGAATACCTGCGGCGGTGAGCGCCGTAGGCGTGAAGGAGGGCGTCCGGTTAGACCCAATCCGGCCACCTCAGGTGGTGATGCAACAGATTGCCGCCGATCTCGCCGAGCACAATCCGGGGGTCGAGTATCCGGCGGTCTACGTTTACTGCGAGAAGTTCACCAACTCGCTTCAGGAGAAATTTCGCCGGTTCTCAGGGAAGGTGGATCTCGCGATCGAAATTCGTGTGACACACGACCGCGTCGAGGAGTTGTTCGGCACGCTGCAACTCTACGTGGAGGCAGTACTCAAACTGCTGGAGGGTATGCGCGGTCCATGGTGCGACGGGGTATTCCACGGAGGAGAATACCAGGTGAGTTTCTCCAGCGTGCGAAAGGGTGGACGTCATTATCTGCAGAGCGCAAAGGTGTCTCTGCCGGTCCACGTCAGCCTGTAGTAAGAGAGTTCAAGAGAGGAAGATTATGTCCTGTTATATTGCATCGAACAACAACCGGCTCTACGTGGCACTCGAAGAATCGTACGGCCGGGTGGGTCAGGTTAGCGCGGTTAGCCGTGTTCCAGCGGTGCGGCTGGATCTCCGACAAGCGACGGACCGGCCCCGGCGCACTGACAAGACTGGGTCGCGAACCTACTTGGGGTTGCCGCGCGGCCATCGCCAGAGTACCGGCTTCGCGCTAACAACACTGCTAACGGAGTGGAGCACCTCTCAGTCCGCGCCGTCGTACGGGTCCCTATTCCAAGCCGCGCTCGGCCGGGAGGCTCTTCGATTCGGCGGTGGCACGGTTGCCTCAGCAACTGGTCCGAGTTCAGTCGCCTTCACAGCACCCCACGGGTTGCTGCCAGACCAGGCGATTACCCATGGCGGCGATATCCGCTTCGTTCAAGCAATCGTAGATGCGCACACCGTGATTACGAGCGCTCCGTTCACCAACGTGCCCGGTTCCGGATCCCTGCTCGGTCCAACCGTTACCTACCTGCCGGCAACGAAGCTGCCGAGCGTCAGCATCTACGACTACTGGGACCCAGAAGATGCCGTACAGAGGATCGTAAACGGCGCCGCTGTCGATCGAATGCGCATGAGCCTTAACGGCGACTTTCACCAGTTCGAGTTCGACGGTCCCGCGGCCGACATCATTGACAACGCGAGCTTTCAGTCGGGCCAAGCCGCTTTACAGGCCTTTCCCCCAGAGCCACCTCAGGGAGAATGGAATTACGCCCTCGTGCCCGGAAATCTTGGCCAGGCATGGTTGGGCGTCGTACCCTCCCAGGTGTTCTCAATCCTTCAAGCGGACCTTACTCTAAACAACAACGTTCAACTCCGCAACCGCGAGTTTGGCGTGGCGGCACCGATTTGCTTCGCGGCGGGGGAGCGGCGCGTGGCGCTAGACTTCACACTGTACAGCAGCTCTCAGCCAGAGATCAAAAGCCTGTATGAGGCTGCCCGTTTCCGCGCGCCCATCTCGGTGATGTTTCAACTAGGCGAGCAGCCAGGCCAAATGTGCGGAATTCAAATGAAGACGGTCGTTCCGGAATATCCTGCATTCGCGGATCAGGAGGTGCGATTACAATGGCAGTTCCGTAACTGCCAAGCGCAGGGCCTCTTGGACGACGATATTGTAATTGCATTCGGGTGAGCCAATGAACTATGCAAGTCATCTGACAAAAGACTCCCTGATTTGTCCGGGCGTCACGTTCACACTTCGGCGGATGTCACTGCACCGACGGATCGCGCTAACCAAGCAAATTCGAGATCTCGGCGGCAAGCTCGACTTTCTTCAAGCCGGCGACAGCTTCCAGGACAAGGTTGATGCGGCCCTGGCATCACGAGAAATCGACAAGGTGTACCTCGAGTGGGGGTTGGTCGAGGTGTACGGTCTGACCATTGACGGCGCGGCAGCTACTCCAGCGGCGTTGATGACCAGCGGCCCGGAAGATCTTACACAGGAGATTGTCGACGCCATCAAGACAGAGATCTACTTGACGGAGTCAGAGCGAAAAAACTGATAGTCGCCTTTCACTTCCAACTCTCCGAACCGGCCGGGTGGAGGTGCGACACATGCAGGCAGAGAGGGCTAGAGCAGCGAAGAAACTGCGGCTTTCTGGCGGCTCACGATCCCAACAGCCAACGCCCGGTGTGGGCTCGTAATGGCGTCGTGACCACGGAATGCCCGAAGTCCCTGATTACGTCACAAAGTCTGGCTTGGCTGGAAGAGTACTATGCCTGGAAGGTCGGCCGAGAATCGCTAAGTGGCATGCCGAGCAAGTCCGCCGAAGCGATACAGGTGTTTGAACGAGAACTGAGGAGTGAGACTAATCATGAATAGTAAGGAAATGCGAGATACATTGCTCGCCGCCGTTGTCAGTTCAGCGGAAGTTGAGGCAGCACGGCGAGCGGCGGAGACAAGCCAAGCGGCAAACCTGGCGATCCTGGAGACCGCCACGCAACTGGCACGCCTGACATCAGGCACCGTCTTGCGGACGCCAACCGCCGAAGTCGGTGAACAGCCTGGTTCGTCGGCTAAAGTTCCGACCGAACTAGGAGACAGTTTCACTACGCTGGTGCGCCAACTCCAGCAGACGGAGCAAGCGCAACGGTTGAACGCGCAGGCTCTGCAGGAAAACACTAGGGCCACGCTCGAAAGCGCGCTCAGCCGGACAGCGGGGCGTGTGACCGAGGCCGGTCAGGCGATCTCACGCCTTGCAGGCGGCGGTGGTTTATCGTTGTTGTCGCCCCTCGTTCGTGGAATTGCCGGGCTCTTCCGCCGTGACGAGGCGAGGGCGGAACCGGCGCTCAGTGTATATTCGGCTCCCCTCCCGATTCGGCTGGACGCAGGCATTAGTGAGGGCACCGGAGTACGGCAGGTGAGTTATGGGCAAGATGAAAGCCCGCGTGCGGTCACTGTCGGATCTCCGGCGGCACAGTCCGTCGTAGTTCAAGTACAAGCTATGGACAGCCGCTCATTTTTGGATCACAGCGACGACATCGCTCGAGCGGTGCGGGAGGCGCTGCTCAGCAACCACTTAATTCATGACGCCATGAGGGACTCTTAGCCATGGCCGCCTTCCCAACGTTACGGTCCGGGGCAGTGATGCAGTATCCCGCGCAGCGACAAACCAGATGCTCGACGTCGACATTACGGTTCATGGACGGCCGGGAACAACGATTTCGAGCGATCCGTGGACCGCGGTGCACGTGGACGGTCCGGGTGGATCTCCTGACTGACGAAGAACTCGACGAACTTCAGCGGTTCTTCATTGCGATGTCCGGAAGCCATGGAAGGTTTTCGTTCACCGATCCGTGGAATGGAGTGACCTATCCGGACTGCAGTTTCGATCAGGAGGCCTTTGAGGCAGAATGGACCGCGCCGGGTCGATCGAAGGCGACTGTAATCATCCGTGAGAACTAACGAAATGCATCGAATTTACCCACAGCTTAATCATGCCGCAGTTGCCCAATACCCATTGCGAAGATCGGTGGCATTGCGCGAGATTGCGAACCGGACGGCCGGCGGCGAGAAGATCGGGATGACCGATGCGGACTTCAAGGAGATTCAATGGCAATTGGACTACGCCGGACTCGACGGCGCAGAGTGGAGCGCATTGGAGGAGTTCTTTCGGGCGTGCGAAGGACGGCTTCGTACATTCACGTTTCTGGATCCCGTTGGGAATCTCCTCGGCAATTCCGAAGATCCGAGTGGACCAGAGTGGGTTGTGGATCCGCTCTTGTCGATCACTCCGACCTCCTCAGGGGGGCCGGCGGGTCAGGTTTTCCTAGTCACTAATCAAGCCCAGAGTCCACAGCAGGTGGGGCAGCTTTTGGAAGCTCCCGGCCAGTACCACTACTGCTTCAGCGTTTACGCAAGGAGCCCGGCGCCGTCACCGCTGTCGCTCGTTATGTCCGCGGGAGGCGCCGAACAAGAGCGGACCTGTATCGCAGGCGTCCAATGGCAACGGGTTTTCCTCAGCGCAAGATTGGATAGCCCGGATCCTGGAGTGCGGTTCGCACTGCGAATCGAGGCTGGACAATCGCTGCACGTGACAGGTCTACAGGTTGACGCTCAGGCAGCGCCCGATGGGTATCGCAAAACCTTCGGGACCGGAGGCGTTTACCCGACGACCCGATTCTTCACCGACGACATGTCAGCTGTCGCCGTGGGACCGGATTTGTACTCCTGCTCAGTGCGACTCGTCAGCAATCTGGAGCGTGTATAGCCATGGCAACAATCATCGAATTAAAGGAGCGTACCGTTACGGAAACTCCGCTGCTGCTGTTTGAATGCCACCTTTCGAGCGGAGCGAAGGAGTGTTGGAGCACTCACCCCGTGTCTGTCGACGATTCCTCCTACGCCGCCCGCGTGCTTACCCACAACCTGTTCGACATGCGCGCGAGTTCCGACGATGGACTCGATTCCATATCGCGCGTGTCGCTGACGTTGGCCAACGCGGACTCCTATTTCTCTCAGATTGCGCGGGATCCTGGGCTCAAGGGTGCACGGCTCAAGGTGACTTTTGCGTTCTACGATCTAGCCGCCGGCACCGTGAGTTCAGAGAGCAGAGTGCTGTTTCAGGGTGTTCTGAATGCCCCGGACGAGATCACGGAGTCCACAATGCGGGTCACGGCTGTGAATCGCTTCAGCCTTTTGCGGAATTTTTTGCCGGAAGTTCGCATTCAAAAGCGCTGTCCCTGGAGTTTTCCCACGACCGCCGAAATGCGTCAGAATGCGATCGATGGCGGTTCGCGGGGGAAGTACTCTCCACTGAGCCGGTGTGGATACTCGGCGGACCAGCCAAATGGCGTTGGGAACTTTGAGGAAGGTCAGCCCTATACCAGTTGCGATTTCACGCGCACTCAATGTGAAGAACGCGGCATGTTTGATCGCGACTCAGCCGGACGGACTACGGCTCGATTTGGCGGCGTAGAGTTTGTCCCGGCGAGCATTCTGGTTCGCGGGTACGGCGAGCACGGGTTTCACCAATCCGCTCCGGTCGAGAACCAGACGCGCTATAACGACAGCGTTCCCCTCGGTTATGGCACGGTGTGGGCCGAGACTCCGGTCGTCTTTGTCCGAAACGACGGGAACCTGACGCGAATGGAAGTCCTGCTGGGAATGGGCGAGGTCTCCGCGGTCCACAAGGTGCTGGTGGATGACGTGGAAGTCCCTGAGGGTGTTGCCGGAGCGAGCATGGCTCACACGGGTTGGTTCAATCTCGTGAGCGCCGGAGGAGCAAGCGGAGGGTTCAATCTGGATTTCACGGATAGCGGCGGCCGTCCGCTGGGCGATCCCTACGGCAGTATCGCGTTTCTATCGGTCGTTGTGCCCAACCGGATCAGCGACGGAAGGAGGATCCCCACGGTGCACGTGCTCTTCGATGGGTTGAAAGTACCCATGTACGACACCCAAGGAGCCTATGTCGGCGAGTTCTTCACGAACAATCCGGCCTGGGTTTTGCTGGACCTTCTGCGGCGCTCGGGATGGACAATCCAGGAAGTAGACCCGGCAAGCTTCGCAATTGCGGCGCTGCACTGTGCAGAGCCAATCGCTAGCACCGACTTGTATGGCAATCCGATTACCATTCCCCGATACCAGTGCAATCTCCACGTGAGCAGACGGCGCAGCGCGGCGGATCTGATACGTGGCGTGTGCAACAGTGCGGGCCTCTTTCTCAATTACAATAATGTGGGTCGCCTAGAGCTCCGGTTTGAATCCGACGTCCAGCGGCAGCAGCCTACCCCGCCGGAGGGAACGAACGGAATCGAGGCACTGAACGGCGGGTGGCCCGCCTACGAGTTCGGCGATGGCACCTCCCCCTTTTCGGGAATCCTACGAAGGGGTGATGGAAGCTCTTCTGTCCAACTTTACCACCGGTCGGCAGCCGAATCCGTGAACCGGCTGTCCGTCGAGTTTCAGGACGAATTCAACGAGTACCAGCAGGACAGCCTCTCGCTTATCGACCTCGACGATTACCATATCACCGGGCAAGAGGTCAGTGGCAACCTCCAGGCGCTCGGAATACCGAACTTTCACCAGGCAGCCCGCCTCCTCCGGCGCCAACTCAACAAGTCGACTCGGGGTAGCCTCTTTATCGAGTTCGAGACTAGCGTTAAGGCCATCTATCTGCGGCCCGGCGACATCATCACCATCACCTATCAGAAGGAAGGTCTTCTGAGACAACCGTTTCGAGTGACTAAAATGACTCCAGGCGTCAACTTTCAGACAGTTCGGCTAACGGCCCAAGTTCACGACGATGCGTGGTTCACAGACGACGCGGACACCGGGAGTAGCGTTTCGAGACGCGAAGACGGCTCAGTGGTCGGGTTGCCACGGCCGCTAGTCGGCACGTCGATAGATGAGAATGGCCGCCAACAGTTCGACGTGGAGGAGGAATACATGGAGGAGGCGGATGGAAACGCAACGCTGGCGCTAAAGGTACATTTTCAGGTTCCGTCTCGAAGCGCCCGGACACGTGTAGCAATTCCCATGTTATCGCTTGCTTCAGACGTTGATCCGGGCGGAGGAACATTGGCGGGCGGACAAACTCTTTACTACGCCGTCAGCGGCAAGGACTCGGCTGGGAATGAGTCGCTACTCTCGTTCGTGGTACGAGCGAGGATTCCCCTCGGTTCTAGTTCGAATGCGGTGCGCCTGAAGAATCTACGTTTTTCAGAGGGCACGTCGTCATACAACGTTTACCGTGGAAACACTCCTTCTCAGATGCTCCTCATCGCAGAGAATGTCTCATTGGCAGACCAGTTCGTCGACGCAGGGCTTACGGAGACTCTCCAGGGGCCGCCGGATCCCAACTTTGAGTATGCACGCTTCGAATGGCGGCTGGAGCAACTGCCCGAAACACAGGCCACAATTAGTTCTTCCTCCACGATTGGCAACGGCGACTTGAATGTTGCCGCGAATGAGTTTGCGGGGATGATCGCCAAGATCATCTCTGGGAGGGGCGCAGGACAGGAGCGGGTGATCGCAAGCCACGACAACGACACCTTCCAGGTTGTGGGTGACTGGTCCGAACTTCCCGACGCGACAAGCCGATTCGTCGTGGTCGAAGCAGCCTGGCGTCCAGGCGCCACAAGCGTCACGAGTCCGGCCCAGTTTGTGGCGCTAAACCGCCATGGCGCCACAATCCACGTTGCCGGGCGGGCGGGTAACGCGCACGGCCGGGAGGTTGGCTATGAAATTTCTCCGCTCACGAGATGGCGCATCGGAGGCGGCTCGGGTGGTACTCGAGATGCCGATGTCCCCCCCGCTCCAACATTCGGCCTTGTGGCCACCGGGCAAGGCACAATTGAGGTCACTGGACTCGCGTTTCCGGTCTTTGAGAACACCCGGACCATCCAAGCTGGAACATTGACGCTCCACTTCTGGGACGAGTTGGCCGGTTCAACCGCCTATCACCTGCCGGGGACACTCGACATGACTGGCGAGTGGGTCACCCTTAACCGACCGGGGACGGCACGACCAGGTGACCTGATACAGATGAGTAATGAAGTCATGGAGGTACGGGAAGTAACGCTGGATGGACTAAACTATCAGGTCTTGCGAGGCGCCTACGACACGCTGCCCCGGACCCACGTTCCTGGCGCTCCAATCTACCACATGGCCAGGAAGAACTACGTCATGGCGTTCGGCCGCGATTTCTTTGGCAGTCCGGCGAGCGGCACATACGCCTATATGGTGTTCCTGCCGGACAGCCGAATTGCCGCCGCAGATCTCTACATGACCAATTCGCGTGGAAACAGCCAAACGACGAAGTTGAATTTCACCGGAACCATCGATGACGGTTTGCGAACTCTTGCCGGTGGGCAGATCACCCTGCAGGTCGAGGGTAATCTGGCTATTCAGACCTCGGCCTGTCCGCCCTTTGCGGTGGAGTCGCCCCACTCGGTACGCGATGTGTTCGCCATCTTACGGGAGGCGCCGATCGGCGCCCCGGTGGATCTCCGGTTGCGTGTGAACGATGATGAGTACTGCCGATTGACGATCCCAACTGGAAGCACGATGTCGAACGTCGTTGACGGCTTCGAACTCTCGCCGCTTCAGACGATGGCGAGAATTAGCCTTGACGTCCTCTCGGTCGGTGCCGGAGTCGACACCGCTCCCGGCCGCGACTTGACAGTAACAATCCGACTCTAGGAAGCGGACTCATATGACGGATATCCTTGAGAAGCTTCGTCCCGACAGGGACTTGCAGTGCTACTTCGAACGCCCGTCGGCCATTGCCGCCTTGAGTGAGGTGTCCGCGAGTGGGTTCCGGGTAACCGGAACCTGGCGGCAGCAATTCGACTGGGCTGTCGTCGAGTGGAACCAACACAACGTCTTCGAGCATCCCGCGTTCCGCAATCTTCCCGATGGCGACCTCAGCGGGCTAGATATCTCATACGAAGAGACCCGAACAAACTGTATTGCGCTGGATTCGAACCTTTACCCGACCGTCGACTGGCCATATTTGCGGCTCTGGGCAGGCGAAAACAGTGTCGAGCAGTTCTATCGGGTACGGCTCCGCGATTATGCGGAGCCGGTCGAAGGCAGCTACTCAGCCGCGTCCGCGGAGATCGAGCTGCAGGGTACCCCGACGGCCGGCGACTATGTTGGCTTCTCGTTCCTGACGGAGCATCATACATACCAGATCAACGGCATCGATACATTGGAATCGGTCGCGCAGGCACTGACCGACAGTGTCAATGCTTTCTCCGACCTACTGGCCGCGACCAGAATGGGCACTCGTATCCGCATCTACTACGTTGGCTTCGAATCGACGCCAGAGAGCAGCACAACAGGCTCGGATGGCAACCGGTCCGGACTGTACACGTACACCTCCGGTACTGGCACCGCAGTGTGGCAAGAAGGTTGGGTACGCCTTACCGGCGGCACATCGCCCACCAAGTGGCGAGTCAACCTAGATTTCTCAAACCTGGTGGACATCGAAGGACGGCTCGTCCCAACGCAGGCCGTGCGAAAGATGCGCTGGACATACTCGGCGGCTCTCCAGCCAGGAGCATTTCAACGGTCCGAGTTTGAGGTCGTAGTTAGCAACTGGTCGGTCACAGGCACAAACCGGGTGTATCGAGTGGCGGGTCCCGCCAGCCGCCGCATCGAGGACGACAACAGTACTTGCAAGTACGGTGGGGACTGGACTGCAGGACACGGCAACTTCTCCGGTGGAAGCATTCGCTATACCTCGACGCCGGGTGCGTTCGTGGAGTGCGAGTATTACTGTCCGGGAGCCCACGAACTCTTCGTGGGCTCGCGAATTGCGGCGCATGGCGCCACGATCGAAGTTCGTGTTGACGGGGCGCTGGTGAGATCCGAGAACCTGGCAGTACCGGGCGAAGACTGGCTTTTACGCCTTCCTCTCGGCGCCTGCGACCCTGGCGCACATAAGGTGGAAGTTCGGCATGCGGGCCCGAACGGCGCGCTGCTCTACCTCGATTTTGTCGAGATCGCGGTTCCGGTCACGACACTGCCGGAATTCGTTCCGGACAATAGCGTCACGCTTGCGACGGACTGGGATACTGACCATTCTGTGGCGATCGCGCCAGAGCGCACTGCCTGGATGATTCATTCGCTGGGATTTCACGGGCGTGTCAACCATTACGTTGGCGCTCTCATTTTTTACGAACTGGTGCGCGACGGCCACCAGTATGCGTCCGCTACGATCGACTTTGAGGGGACGCCAGTCTTCAGCGAGACTACACAACTGCGGATCGGTTCGCTTGCGAATCCGGCGGCTGAAACCGAGTTGACTCATCTGAATACCATCGGCGACACCGCCGCGACGGTCGCCCGCGCGTTCGAATTGACGATCAACAGTGGCTCAACGGGTATCCGCGCAGAGGCTGACGGAACCCGGCTCACGATTTATGCACGTGCGATGGGAACCGCGGGGCACGATATAACCGTGTCAGCCACCCCCACTGCCGGAGGTTTCCGGGCGGTAGTGAGCAGTCCAACCCTGAGTGGGGGCGTGGACGGATCCTGGCACACGGATCTGAAGGCTACGCCAAGGCTGAATCGGGCTGTGCGCGACTGGAATCGCAGTTTCTACAAGGCGGCTAAGAGCTACGGGCTCGACTGCACGGCGGC
>CAYPUQ010000022.1:17860-31531 GCA_964413655.1 uncultured Solibacteraceae bacterium
GGCGCTCCAGACCAACTTCTCGCTCGAATCCACGACGTTCTGGAAAGATGTTTATCTTGGCGAGGCGCAGACGATGACTGAAGCGGGTCTCCAGCCTTACTTACAGTTCGGCGAGGTGCAGTGGTGGTACTTTCCGCAACCCGGCTCCGGTATGCCGTTCTACGACGAGTACACGATGCAGGAATTTGCTCGCCGATACGGCCGTCCGATGGCGCTCATCGAGTCCAACTCGGCCGATCCGGCAACCTTCGCGGACGAGGCTGACCACCTTGCCACGCTGATTGGCGAATACACATCGGCGGTCATTGCGCACGTCAAGGCTACGTATCCGGACTGCCGATTCGAGGTATTGTACCCCAACGACGTCAACGAGTTTGCATTCAATCGCTCCGCAAATTATCCGTCGGCTCACTGGACGCCGAATGCGCTCAATACGCTCAAGACCGAGAGTTTCACCTACACGTTCATCCGCGACCTGGATAAGGCCTTGACGACCATCCAGTATCCGGCCGAACACGCATTTCCGCGTGGCCGCCGCAGTTTCCTAGTTGGCGTGATGGACACATCTACCGCGTGGTTGAAAGAGATTCGACTCGCGAAGGCCGACGGAGTCGGGTCAATTGTGATCTGGGCGCTGGATCAATACTGCCTTATTGGATTCCCAGTTCCATTTCCCTCGTCGGCGCGGCGATCAGTTCGGCTCGCATCGTAGGCTTCGAAGTCAACCCTCCGGCTGCGATCCGGGTTCCCGTGCCGATTGGCCTTCCTTTTTCGCCTCCAGATACGCTTGCCGCGATTCGACAATCGCCCGCCGCGCCTCGATGGGCCCCTTCCAGCCATGGGACTTCATCACCGCGCCCTGGAGCTCTTTGTAGATGGCAAAGAAGTGCTCGATCTCGCGGCGTACGTGCGAAAAGATCTGGTCGATAGTGTGAATCTGGTCGTAGCGCGGATTCCGATTCGGCACCGCCAGCACTTTGAGATCCTCTTCGGCCTGATCGATTAACCGCAGCACGCCCACGGGGCGTACTTCTATCAGGCAGCCGGGAAAACTTGGCGTCTCCACCAACACCATCACGTCCAGGGGGTCGCCATCACCGGCCAGTGTTCCGGGAATGAAGCCGTAGTCGCCTGGATAATGCACCGGCGAATACAGCGCCCGATCCAGCCGGAAGATACCCAATTTCTTGTCGTACTCGTACTTGTTGGCGGAGTTCTTCGGGATCTCGACGATCATCCGAACCACCTCGGGACTGTCGGACCCAGGGTCCAAGTCAAGCAGATTGTTCATTCTTTCGCAGGGTAACAGATGACGTAACGGTCAGGCGAACAGTTCAATTACAGGCTTCCCTTTGCCGTCCTCCGTGACATAGAATGGCCGCTTCTCGACCAGGAAGCCATGATTAGGCGGGATGCCGAGCGCGTGGTAAATTGTCGCGTGAAGATCTGTAATGCTAACGGGCTTGTCCACTATCGAGCACGGGCGGTCGTCCGCCGTCTTGCCATAGACGAATCCCTTCTTCATTCCTCCGCCGAACATCAGCACGCTACACGCCTCGGTGAAATGGCGGTGCATCCCGTAGTGCTTCATTTCGGTCATCACCTCGGGTTGGGAGTTCGCCACCTGGTCTCTCACCTGCTTCTCAGGCTTGCCCTCGGTGATCATGTCGCGACCGAATTCACTCGCGATCACAATCAACGTCCGGTCGAGCAGTCCACGCCTCTCCAGGTCGAGCACCAGTTGCGCGACCGGCGCGTCAATCTGCCGTTTCATTTCTCGTGCGCGGGTATGCCCGTTTTCGTGGGTGTCCCAATGGCGGAAGGGGATATACTCGGTAGTCACCTCAATGAATCGTGCCCCCGCTTCCACGAGACGCCGGGCGAGCAGGCAGCCGAGACCGAAACGACTTGTATTGTACCGGTCGTAGCTTTCCTTTGGCTCGAGGGCTAGATCGAATGACGTCGCGGCCGGTGAGGTCAGCAGCCGGTGTGCGTTCTGCATCGACTGCAACAGCGATTCACGTTGATAGTCGCTACCGTG
This sequence comes from uncultured Solibacteraceae bacterium, assembly GCA_964413655.1. Lineage (GTDB taxonomy): Bacteria > Acidobacteriota > Terriglobia > Bryobacterales > Bryobacteraceae > CAYPUQ01. The sequence goes on from CAYPUQ010000022.1 coordinate 19,902, forward strand.
CCGCGTCACCGGACTGGCTTCCACCAGTTGGCGGTAACGCTCGTATCGCGCCCTAAATCGCTCGCTGGTTATGTGCGACGGGGGCCGGACAGCCGCTGCCGCATCTCGTGGATCGGGGATCAGGAACGGGCCGTGCTCGGACCCAAGAAACCCCGCCGTATGAAAGGCCTTCACCGCATCGCTCTCGGCGCCGATATCCAAATTCTGGCCGATGTCAATGAAGGCGGGCACGTCGGGGTGGCGAGGACCAAGTGTCTTTGCAATCATCGCGCCCATGTGAGGAACGGCGAGCGATTGCGGCGGCGCGTAGCCGGTGTGCCAGTGATACTGATGTCTTGCGTGGAGAATGAAGCCGAGATCGCCCACCCGGTGAGTGCGGACCAACGTCGCCCTATCCATGACCGCCGCTATCTTTTCCAAGCCCTGGGAAAGTTTGATGGAATCGACGGCTGTGTCGATCGCGGGAAACGTGCTCAACACCCGCTTCGACTCCAGCCCTGGCTCGAAGAGCGTGCACGCCTTCGGATCGAACGTCTCCGTCTGTGCCATGCCGCCGGCCATCCAGAGCAGAATCAACGTGTCGGCCCGCGGTTCAATCTTCTGTGCATGGAGCGGCGCTGGACCCCGTCCGGCCAGCGCCGCCAGGGTTGCCGCCGTGGACGCGCGCAGGAAGTGCCGCCGGCTCAGTCCCGAAAAGATCTCCCTCTCGATAACCCTTTCCATGGCAGTCCTCCAAGTCAAATGTACTGAAACTCCGGCATCAGGAAGATGCTCCACAGCAGGTCTTCCAGTCCCTCCGCGGTTACTCTTGCATCGTTGAAGTAACCACGTGCGGCGGCACGTTCCGCCTCGTTCGGTTCGCGGCTCAACGCGCAGAGGAACAGGAACGTTATGGCCTCATCCGGCGCCTTGAGCAGACCGCCACGCGCAACCGGTGTGTCGCCGCGGACCCGGCCAAGCCGGTCCAAATCGGGCTGCTCACCAAACACATAGAAGCGGACGCGCGGATTGATGACGCTGCGAAGACTCCCGACGTCCACGCCTACACGCGCCCGGAAGCGAGTATAATCCTTTCCGGCAATGCTGAACACAAGTTCCGACGGAACCGCCGAACGAATTGCAGAGCGCACGGTATCTCCACGAAGTGTCAGAGCGTCTTCCGCTGGTAAGGATGTAACTCCGCCGGGCCCCTCCAGTTCGGTATCGGCCCATCCCGCCACCACAAGCGTGGGGTCGTAGGAATCGTGGTCGACCGTTAACAGCCGCAGTTCACGAACGCCCGAAATGTCGATGTCGACGTCGGCGAACCCCGAGTTCAGCACGCCGCTGTCAAACAGGTTCTCCGGCGACGGTGGTAGTGTACCCGCCATCCGCATCGAGCCGCGCCGGAGGAGCCCGGCCAGGGTAGCTCCGTTTACCAGTTCCAGAGTCTGCAGGGTCGTGGGATCGTTGTTGCGCTCGGTTACCGCTAAATCGCGGATCGGCCGACCCAACGATCGAGCCAGCATGCTCGCCTTGAACCGCCACTCGCGGGCGTATTCTCCCGCTTCCGGCCGACTGGAGCCGAGGACGCGCCACTCCCCGGTGATGGCCGACACAGAGTCGGCGAACTGCTCTGCCGTCAGGCGACGCGGCAGCGGTCCGCGAAACACATACGGACGCTCCTCCCGTTCGGTGCTGGCCACGAGGGGCATCTGGTAGGCCTGCGACGTCATGATTTCGCGCAGCAGCCAGTTGATGTTGTACCCCTGGTCCACGAACTCCTCCGCCAACCAGTCGAGCAGATCATCGTTCCATGACTTCGCGTCCAAGTCGTCTACCGGCTCCACCAATCCGCGCCCAAACAGCTTCCGCCAAACCCGGTTGACGAACGTCCGCGCGAACCGGCCGTTCTCGCGCACTGTGAACAGCGAGGCCGCGGCGGCCCGCCGTTCGGCCAAAGGCGCATTACCGTCCACCGATCCCAATTCCGGATACAGAAACGTCGGGTGTGACATCTCGCCGGTCGCCGCGTCGCAGCGGACAATCTCGAGCGGTTCCTCGGCGAAAAAGCTCGCCAGTCCGTAGGCGTCCTTCAGTTTCCACTTGCTGATGAAGCTGTCGTGGCACGCATTGCATTTCAGGTTGATGCCGAGGAAGACCTGCGCGCTATTCTGGGCGGCCTGGATGACCGGACGCTGGCTGGCGCTGATGTCGCCACGCCAATTGACACCCATGAGGAAGCCCTCCGGATCGTCTTTGCCGGCCGGGTTGAGCAGCGCCTTCACCATCCGGTCGTACGCCGTGTTCCGTTCGAGCGCCGTTCGCAGCCAAGGCGTGATGGACTTGCGGTCACCGATATAGGTAACGCCCTCGTCATTGTGCAGCAGGTCGTTCCAAAAGCTGATCCAGTGTTCGGCAAAGCGAACGCGATCATCCAGCAGCCGGTTCACCATGCGCGCTCGCTTCTCGGCCCCGCGGGCGGCGAGGTAGGCGGCGCGGTCGCCCGGCGAAGGCGGTAAACCCCATAGGTCGTAGTGTGCGCGGCGTAGGAACGCCTCGTCGCCAACAGGCGGCTCCCGCTTCATACCCTTCTCGCGAAAATATGCCTCCAGCAGATAATCGACCTTGTTAGCGTAGGCCGCCGCATCCGGCGGCAACTCCGGCCGCCTCGGTTCCAGCCGTGGCGATGCTTGCGCGGCCACCACCAGGATCAGAAACACTACCACCGCTCGCGTCATGAGTATTTCATCCATCATACTGAGCAGGAGCACCATGTTTCAGTTCGGACCACCCCCGTTCGGGAAAGCCGAGTTTCGCCTCAGATTTTCGAATGAGCGGCTCGGCCCCTTTCGCATCCCTGAGACCGATGCGGCCGAACCCGCCATGGAGTTGAAGCTCAACGGCCGCCTCGTGCCAGCGCGCGGCCTCATCGGCCAGCCGCCCCCCGGCGTCCGAATTGAGTTCAAGTTTCGCTGGAGCCCTCACGTTGGTCTGCTGGAAATCGCCCAGCGCGAACGGCACGTGTTTCCCTTGGTCGATTTCCTATTCCTGGGGCCAGCGGCACCCGGTCTCCCCCGCGCGATCTCGCGCCGAGTCCGATGCACCGGAATGGTTATCGAAGCCGTGGAACCGATCGGCGACCGGAACAACCGCCTCAGTGGCTGGATGTACGTTCGGATGGCCAAAAAGGAGGAGTCGCCCGCGCTGCCTGAAGTTCAGGAGACCGGCGGCGGGAGCGAATAGCAGCGCCCCTACCAGGCCTCGCGCAACCGCCTCCAGGTGGTTTCCAAATCCTCGGGAACGACCCGCGTTTCGCCAACGGTAGTCATGAACCCGGCATCGCCGGCCCAACGGGGCAGGACGTGCATGTGAATGTGCCCCGCTACGCCCGCGCCGGCACATTCGCCGATATTCATCCCCAGGTTAATGCCGTCTGACCGGTAGACGGCTCGTAACAACCGCTCGCAATGGCGGGTGAGGTCCATCATCTCGCGCGCGGCTTCCGCGGATAAATCGCCCAACGTCGCGACATGCTGGCGCGGCGCGATCATGACATGACCATTGTTGTATGGGTAAATGTTGAGGAGAACGATGTTCCGCTCGCCGCGATGGACCACGAAGTTTGCCCGGTCGTCGGGATCGGATGTCTTCTCGCAGAAGATGCAGCCGCTCAACGACCCGGGAAGAGATTTTGTGACGTATTGGTAGCGCCAAGGCGTCCAGAGGCGATCCATCCGGCCGGCCGCCCAATCAGGAACCGGACGGCGGCTCCGCCGGGGGTATGAGGAATGGGTCGCCGGTCTCCGCGGCCGCCGGAGGGGCCTGATCGTGATTCACGAGATCCTTCAACTCCTTGCTCGGCTTGAAGTAGGGAATCCGTTTCGCTGGCACCTCAACCCGCGCGCCCGTCTTCGGATTGCGTCCGACGCGCGACTGCCGTTGCCGCGTGCGAAAGCTTCCGAATCCGCGAATCTCTATCTTGTCACCACCCTTTAGGGCGCGGACGACACTCTCGAAGATCGCTTCGACAATTACCTCCGACTCCTTGCGGGTCATCTCGACTACCCGCGAGACCTCTTCGATCAAATCCGCTTTGGTCATCTCAACAGTTCCTCCGGGGCGGTGCGGACAATCCGGCGCCAAGTTCGCCAAATTTACAATCCGTCATATTACCATGAAGTTAAAAGCAAGTTAAGGGGCTCTATTCGCCGTCCTGGTTCGACTTCATCTGCATCGCCTCTTCAATCGTCATCGTGGCGGCGGCCGCTTGCCGCTGGTAGTCCTGCAGACGCATTCGTTCTTCATCCTCGCCGAGCGCGGCCACACTGAGACCAATCTTTTTCTCCGCCTCGTTCATCTTGATGATCTTGAACTCCATCTCCTCGCCGATCCGGAGAGCGGGCTCTTCCTTGCGCCGTCCCGCCGATCCCGGGATCTCAGAGTTGTGGCACAGCGCCTCTACCCCCGGCATCAGTTCGACGAACACGCCAAAACTGGCCGCCCGTGTTACCCGTCCTCGCACCACGTCACCAATCTGATGCGATTGAAAAAACGTCTCCCACGCATCCGGGAGAAGTTGTTTAATACCGAGTGAAAGGCGTCGTGTCGCGGCGTCGATGCTCAGGATCACCGCCTGCGTGATCTGTCCCTTCTTCAAGACCTCGGATGCCTGTTTCACCCGCTTCGTCCACGAGAGGTCCGAGATGTGAACCAACCCATCGATTCCCTCTTCAATCTCGATGAAAGCGCCGAACTCGGTCAGCTTTCGCACGCGGCCTTCCACTACCGAGCCAACGCTATACCGCTGCTCAACCGTCGTCCACGGGTCCGGTTCCAACTGCTTTATGCCAAGCGAAACCCGGTGCTGATCGGTTCTTACCTCCAACACCACCGCTTCCACCGAGTCGCCGATCTTCACGACCTTCGACGGATGCTTCATTCTCCGCGACCAAGTCATTTCCGAAATATGGATCAGCCCTTCGACGCCTTGCTCCAACTCCACGAAGGCGCCATAGTCGGTGATGCTCACCACCCGCCCGATCACTCGCGATCCGGGCTGGTAGCGCTGCTCCACCGTCAACCAGGGGTCGGCTTGGAGTTGCTTCAGTCCCAATGAGATGCGCTCCTTGCCCCGATCGAGCTTCAGCACTCTCACCGTAATCTCGTCACCGACCTGCAACATCTCCGAAGGGTGGTTGACGCGGCCATAGGAGAGATCGGAAACGTGGAGCAGGCCGTCAATTCCACCGATATCCACGAACACGCCGTACTCGGTGATGTTCTTCACGACGCCGGTAACGACCGCGCCCTCTTCGACGTGATCGAGCGTCGCCGATTTTCGGGCCTGCGTCTCCTCCTCGGTCGCGGCCCGCCGGGAGACCACCACGTTGCCCCGCCGCCGGTTCACCTTCACCACCTTCACGATGATGTCCTGGCCGGTGAGGTCGTCCAGGCTGTGCACAGGGCGAACGTCCACCTGGGAGGCCGGCATGAACGCCGGGACCCCGACGTCCACCGAGAGGCCGCCCTTCACCCGGCCAACTACTCGTCCGGTCACGAGCAACCCTTCCTGGTGCGCGCGCTCCAGCGTCTCCCAACTGCGCAGTTGGGCCGCCCGTTGGTGGGACAACACGACGTACCCCTCCACAGGGGGGGCATGACGGTCCACCATCACTTCGATGCTGTCGCCCGGAGCGACCGAGACGGTTCCGTCGGGTTGAGCGAACTGTCCGACCGGAATCAATCCCTCGGACTTATAGCCAATATCGACAATCACTTCCTGCTCGGTAACCTTGAGAACCGTGCCTTGGAGGATTTCGCCATCGGCGGGGGGCGCCAGGTGGCTGTAGTACTCCAGCGACTGCTCGAAATCTTCGATTTCGACCGACTCGGGGAGTCCAGTGTTCTGGTCTTCACCGTTGAAGGTCATAGGGGAGTCTCCAGTTTACCGGATTCAATCGGCTCGACGACCCGCGCGACAGTCGACGAAAGGAGCGGAGGCCAGGCTGAAGGTGAAATTACGCGGACAAACCGTTGAAATCTCGATACTTCAGAAGAATAGCCGACAGGGTCTAGGATGTCAACCCGGCCTTGGCCGCAAACCTCCGGAGCTGAGACCGCAGGCCGCCAAAGCTTCCGCGTGGGAATGAACGCCCTCCAAATCCGCGTTATTTGATGAGGAAGCAACTCCGATGTTCTTAGCGCGCCATCTCCCACTCCTGCTACTGTTGGCCGCCTCACTGCCAGCTCAGAACCATGGACGTCACGAAATCTTTGGCCACGCCGGCTTCAACAAGGCCTGCGACGACGAGGGTTCAGTGGGCGGCGGCCTCAGCGGAGGGGGCAGTTTCGGCTACCGGCTCACGCCGCGGTTAGCGGTTGAGATCGACATCAACGCCCTGTGGCACAAGCGCGACATCGCTGGTCCCAACCTCACATTCCGGGGGAATGCCGCTTTCGTGACCGGCAACCTCGCCTATCATTTCTCGGATTCGCGCATTCAGCCGTATGTCATCGACGGCGTCGGCTTCAGCCGATATCAGGCTCGCGGCAGCTTCGACAACCAACTCGTCAGGCTTACCGAGAACGGCCTGGCAATCAACGCCGGCGGCGGCATCAAGGGCTACATTACCGATCACATCGTCCTCCGCCCGGAAATCCGTTACTATAACGGCGGCACTGGTGACATTCCCGGACTCGACGGATTCGTCAATAGCCTCCGTGTTTCCATCGGTCTCGGCTACGTCTGGTGAGCCGTCAGGTTCGGCCGCGGCACTCGCCAAGCCAGCCGGAACCAGCCGGAGCCGGATATTTCCTTTGACTTCACCGGAATTTTTGATATAGTCCCGGAACAGATGAGAAAATTTTGCCTTGCCCGCCGATCGAACCAGCCGGTGCTTGGGGTTCCTCGCGGCGGTTGAGGCGAGAGGAGGCTGGATGCACATCAACCGTATCTGCGTGTGCGCCGTGCTGTTGGGCGCGGTCTTCTGCCTGCCGGCTCTGCCGCAGGGAGAAAGGGGCACCATAACCGGAACCGTGACCGATACGAGTTCCGCGGTGATTCCGGGAACCAACGTCTCGTTGCGCAACGTTGCGACGAATATCACGATGAGAGCCGTGTCGAACGATGCGGGGATTTACACGTTCCCGGCGCTGAGTCCCGGAACGTATGAAGCGACATTCGAGAAGGAGGGCTTCCGTTCCCGGCGGGTCGCGAACATTCCGCTGTCGACCGGATTGACCGCTACCATCGACGCCGTGCTTGAAGTGGGCGCCGTAACGGAAGCCGTCCAGGTACAGGCATCGGCGGTGCAGTTGGAGGTGCAGACGTCGGGTTTGAGCGGCACGGTCGAATCGCGCCGCGTGGTGGAGTTGCCGCTGTTGGGCCGCAATCCGCTGCAGTTGAGTTCGCTGGCACCGGGTGTGATCCCCTCGTCGGGCCAGGCGAACAACGCCGGGGCGGTGGGCAGCGCCACCAACTCGCGCATCTCCGGCGGCCTGGCGATGCAGAACGCGGTGCTGATGGACGGCGGCGAATCGCGCGGCTTCACGAGCGGCGGGCAGGCGTATTCGGTGCCGATCGAAAGCGTCACCGAGTTCAAGGTGGAGACGGCGACGTACTCGGCCGAGTTCGGGCGCGCGGGCGGCGGCGTGGTGAACGTCGCGTCCAAGAGCGGCACGAACGATTATCACGGTGTGGCCTACTGGTTCCTGCGGAACAGCGCGCTGAACGCGAACAGTTGGTCGAACAACCGGAACCGGGTAGCCCGCCAACAATTCCAGGACAACCGGGCCGGTGGCGCCGTCGGCGGCCGCATTATCCGCGACCGCACGTTCTTCTTCGTGAACTACGAGGCCATCCGCAGCGGCAATCCCGACACCGTTCTGGCGACGGTACCGACCGACCAGCAGAAGGCCGGCGATTTCTCGCAGACGCTGGACGCCCAGGGCCGCCTGGTGGGGGTCTACGACTACCTGACGACGCGCCGCCTCCCCGACGGCTCTCTCATGCGCGATCCCTTTCCGAACAATCGAATTCCGGCGCAGCGGATCCATTCGATCTCGCAGAACATGCTCTCATACTGGCCCACGCCAAACCGCGCCGGGGAGGGACCATCCGGCCTGCGCAACTACTTTCTGGCTGGTAAGCGCCGGCCGCAGGTCGACATCTGGTTCGCACGCATCGACCACCAGTTGAGCGCCAAACACCGCCTGTTCGGCCGCACCGGTGGATCGCAAAACACTTCGGAGTCCGACATCGCGCAGTTCGCGTTTCCGGCGCGCACCATCAACTCGAATCCGACGCGGACCGGGCTTATCAGCCTGACTTCAACGTTCTCGACCAACCTGCTGGGCGAAGCCCGCATCAGCTATACCCGTCTCGGCTCGAACAACTACCCCGTCAGCGAGGGGTTCGAGCTGGCTTCACTCGGTTTTCCTCAGAGCCTCTCTGACGCCGTAACGTACCGGCAGTTCCCCCAAATCGCGATTCAGCAGTACAACTCGGGCTCCGGGCTGACGGTAGCGACCTTTAACGCGCCGGAGTTGGACGGGTTGGGCGGCGCCACGAAGACGTTCACGCCTCAGGACACCTATCACGGGCAGTATCATCTCACCTGGATTCGCGGCAAACACAAGCTGAAGATGGGGTATGACATGCAGCGGATGAAGATGACGGCCTTCAATTCCCAATTCTCCGCTGGCCAGTATTTCTTCGACCGTGTCTACTCGCAGGGGCCGGACCCTGGCCGCACCGCGATCAATTCCGGTCACGGCTTCGCCAGCTTCCTGCTGGGCGTTCCGCAAGCTGGCACGATCACCTCGACACCGTGGATGGGGCTGTTTCAGCGCTACTACGCCGGGTATATCCAGGACGATTGGCGGGTCACGCGGCGCCTGACTCTCAACCTCGGATTCCGCTACGAATACATCTCGCCGTACGGTGAGAAATATGGTGCGATCGGTTATCTGGACCCCGATGGGACCGAGCCGATCACGGGCGGCAAAGGTGTCTTTCGCTGGGTGCCTCCGGGCGGCTACCATACGGAGCCGAACTACAAGACCTTCGGTCCGCGTGTGGGGCTGGCATTCCAACTCAACAGCAAGACCGTGATCCGCACCGCCGGCGCCATCTTCAACGCGGCCAACAATGGGTTGAACGCCGCCGCCTCCGACTTCGGGAGTGGTCTCTTTACCTCCAACTTCCTCACCCTTGGCCCCGACAATCCCCTTCCCTACACACCGCCGGCGGGCGGCTCATGGTCGAATCCCTTTGCGGGCGGACTTGTATTTCCGGAGCGGGGGGTTACGACGTTTGCCGGCCAGAACATCCGCGTCGACTATCAGAAGCATCCGCTGGCGTACCTGAGCAACTGGACCTTCGGCATCCAGCGCGAAGTATCGCCGACGATGATCGCCGAAGTGTCCTATGTCGGGTCGAAGATCACCCACCTGTTCTGGAACCGCATGGACAATGGCAACGATCCCCTGCTGCTCGAACAGTGGGGCGAGCGGCTCCTGGACGTGGTTCCCAACCCCTATTACGGGGTTATCCAGAACGGCGCGCTCAGTTTCCCGACAGTTCAGCGCCGGCAGTTGCTCCGGCCCTATCCGCACTATCAGCAAGTATTGGCCATTCGTGTTCCGTACGGCGACGGGAACTACCAGAGCATGACGGCTCGCTTCGAGAAGCGCTATTCCCACAACATGACGCTTTCGGTGGCTTATACGCTGTCGAAGTCGATCGCTTCCACGGCCGAGTCGAACACCTGGGTCGTGGGTCCATCGAACGCTTACTACGATCCGAAGTACAACCGTTCGATCGAGGCAAACGATACGCCGCATCGGCTGGTCATCAGCCACGTCTACGATTTCCCGTTCGGGAAGGGCAAGCGCTGGCTCACACAGGGATTTTTGAGCAAGATCGTGGGCGGATGGCAATGGAATGGCATCACGATCCTACAGACAGGCCGCCCGATCCTGATCACCGCGCCGGACAACACCAATCTGTACGACTTTTCTTATACGAACGGCCGTGCGGATCGCCTAAGGAGCGGCGTTCTGCCGGCCGGGCAGACCAAGGACCAGTGGTTCGATACCAGCTCCTTCCAGACGGCCGCCCGCTTTACCGTGCCGACCGACAGCCTGAGTCAACCTGACCTGCGCGGACCCGGGCGCCGGAACTTCGACATGTCGATTTTTAAGAACACGTACATCGGCGAGCGCTACAACGTTCAGTTCCGAGCCGAATTCTTTAATATCACCAATTCGCCCTTTTTCGAGGCGAGGGGGGCCACGACCAACGTCACGAGTCAGGACTTTGGGCGTATTCTTTCGGGCGGCAACCCGCGCCAAGTCCAATTTGGAATCCGGATCCTGTTCTAGGAGATTGCTATGAACCGTCGTGACCTTCTTCGTCTTGGCGCCGGCGCGGCCGGCGCCGGCCTTCTTTCCTACGCCTTCCAGCAGACGGGTCCGCGCAGTGGGATCAAGCTGGGCACATCGTTTACGCCACGGCCGAACGACGACGACCTGGCCATGCTGCGCCATGCCGGAATCGACGCCGTCTCGATCTGGACCTCGATCGCGGATAACAACCACGAGTGGATGCTTTCCACGCGCAAGCGACTCGAGGCCAGTGGCGTAGAGGTGTATAACATCGGCATCATCGACCTCCATTGCGATCCAGCGCTGGTGCTGGGCTTGTCCGGCGTGGAGGAAAAGATCGAGCAATATAAGACCTACCTGGCGAACTTGGGCCGGGCGGGCATCCACTACACGACCTATGCCCACATGGCCAATATCAAGAACCAGCCGACGCCCGGCTTTTACCAGACAGCCCGCGTCACCACGCGGGGCGGCGCGCCGACGCGAGAATTTGATCTGGATGCGGCAAAGAAGCTCCCGTGTTCGTTCGACAAAGAGTACGTGGAAGACCAGATTTGGAAGACCTTCACCACGTTCATTCGCGCCGTCATGCCGGTGGCCGAGAAGCATAAGGTCCGCATCGGACTGCACCCGGACGACCCGCCCGTTGCCTCGCTCGGATGCGTCTCGCGCGTGTTCCGGACATACGCGGCCTACGAGCGCGCTTTCGAGATTGCCGCCAGCGACAACTTCGGCGCCTGCTTATGCGTTGGCACCTGGGGCGAGGGCGGCAAGGAGGGCTTCGGCAAGGATCCGGTGGAGGCGATCCATGCCATGGGTGCACGCAAGAAGATCTTCAAGGTACACTTCCGCAACGTATCCTCAACGCTGCCCAAGTTTCAGGAGACGTTCGTCGATAACGGATATCTTGATATGTACCAGGTGATGCGGGCACTGCGAGAGGTGAACTTCGATGGCATCATCATACCCGACCACGTCCCTGGGGGCGGGTACCGGGGCGCCAATAGCGCCTACACACTCGGCTACATGAAGGCGCTGCGGGACCGGGTTAACACGGAAGGCCGTCGCGCGTAAGGGAAGGCAGGTGGGTGATAGGGTGCCAGGAAGCCTATGGCATTAGATCGCGCCGTCGCTTCCCAAGCCATGGAACTCGTGAACGCGAGCGAGGGTGTAGATTTCAACGGCCGTCTTATCGCGGCGCGAGCCGACGATGCGGGGAAGTGGCGGGGGCTCTTCTGAATGCCGTCAAAGCCGACCTCTAG
>CAYPUQ010000023.1:0-30697 GCA_964413655.1 uncultured Solibacteraceae bacterium
CTCGGAAACGGCGCTTCCCGACGAATCGGTCACCAAGCCCGAAATGGCTCCGGCGACGGTTTGTGCGACCGCCGCTGCCGGTCCCAGTGCAACAACGGCGAACAGACAGAATCTGAATACACGCATACTAGGTTCTCCTTGCATTCCTCCACCCGTGCCCCAACGCGGATGGTCTACTTTCGACCTGCATTAGGCTCGCCCCTCTCAGGCGAGCACTTCCCTGATTACCCGGCCCCCAATATCGGTAAGCTTCTTGTAGCGTCCGGCATGCAGATATGCGAGCCGGTTCTGCTCCAATCCCATCAAGTGAAGAATCGTCGCGTGGAGGTCCCTCAGCGGGATCTCCTCGCCGATGGACCGTGTGGAGAAGTCGTCTGTTTCTCCGAACGTCGCGCCCGGCCGCACGTCGCCGCCGGCCATCCACGCCACCAGTCCATACTGGTTGTGATCGCGGCCCGGTTTGTCCGTGACCAAGTTATTGTCGAAGGCGGTGCGGCCCATTTCCGAGGCCCAGACCACGAGCGTCTCTTCAAGCAGGCCGCGGCTTTTTAGATCGGCCAACAGACCGGCCACCGGCTTGTCGACTTCCTTACAGTGCTTCGGCAGCCGGCCCTTGATGTCGCCGTGATCGTCCCAGCGATCTTCGCCCGCTCCATGCAAGGCCATCACAAATCGCACTCCGCGTTCGACCATGCGTCGAGCCAGCAGGCACTGGCGGCCAAAGGGTTCGGACACCGGATCGTCGAGCCCGTACAAACGGCGCGTGGCTTCCGATTCCTTCGTTAGATCCACAAGCTCCGGCGCTTCGGTCTGCATTCGGAACGCGAGTTCGTAAGCGGCGATGCGCGCATCCAACTCGCCAGTGGCTGTGCGCTCCGCCGCATGCTTTTCATTCAGCCAGCGCAGGAGATCGAGTTCGGCCCGCTGCCGGTCGCGCGCAACTCCGGCGCGAGGCCGCAAGTCGACGATCGGCGTGTCGCCGGCGCGAAAGACCGTACCTTGAAACGCCGCCGGGAGAAAGCCATTGCCCCAGACGCCGGCACCACCGATGGGCGCCCCGCGCCGGTCGCCGAGGACGATGAAGCCCGGCAGGTCGCGATTCTCCGTACCCAACCCGTAGGTGACCCAGGCGCCCACCGACGCGCTGCCTGGAAACTGGTTGCCCGTGAGGGTGTGATAAATGGCAGGTCCGTGGTTGTTGTTGTCGACCTTGATGCCGTGGACGAACGCCATCTCATCCACGAGTTTCGACATGTGGGGTACCAAGTCCGACATCCATCGTCCCGACTCGCCGTGGCGGGCGAACTTCCAGTACGGCGGGATCACGCGATTGGGCGCGGCGGCAAAAGTCGCGATCTCTCCTTCGGTGCCTTCGGGCATCGGGATCTGTTTGCCGGCGTACTGCTCGAGCATGGGCTTGTACTCGAACAGGTCCATCTGGCTGACGCCGCCTTCCATGAACAGCAGGATGCAGCGCTTGGCCTTCGCCGGACGATGTTGTGGTCGCGCCGCGAGCGGGTTGACCTGATCCACCGTGCTGGCGCGTGCCAAGTCCGCCGCCACGAGATCGGCTAGGGCGACGCCGCCCAGTCCAAGACAAGAACTGGTGAGCCAGTTCCTTCGAGTCATAACGCCACGATGGTTATCGGTACGCATCCTCTACCTCTCCTTCAGTCCACGTACAGGAACTCGTTCGAGTTCATCAGCACCCGGCACAGACTGGCCAAGTCTCCACCAAACGAGACGAACTTCTCCAGTTCCCCGGACTTCGGCGGGCGGCTCAGGACTACCTGAAACGCCCGCGCCACCTGAGCCGCGCGATCGCGGCCCGCCTGTTCCTCGATCCGCTTGGCGAGATGTTCGGATTCCTCGTGTACCAGGTAGCCGTTCATCATCGACAGCGCTTGCAGCGGCGTTGTCGTGACACTCCGCCGCTCACACGATTCGCTAAAGACCGTTGCATCGAACGCCGCCATCAATGGAAGGGGCAACGAACGCCGCTGGAAAATGTAGATCGACCGCCGCCTGGCGTCTTCCTCTTTTTCGTTGGGCTCCCACATTAATCCGCCGGTGCGTCCGTAGCGGGCAAAGTCGGCTAGGTCGTCGGGCAGCGGAGGAAAGACGCTTGGGCCACTCGTCTCCGGATTGAGGCGTCCGCTGACGTAGAGAATGCTGTCGCGGATCGCCTCAGCCTCCAACCGCCGCCGGTTGAACTTCCACAGCAGACGGTTATCGGGATCCTTGTTCGATCCCTCGACAGTAGGATTTTCGGCCGACTGACGGTAGGTATTCGAGGTCAGCATCAGCCGGTGCATGGCCTTGACACTCCAGCCGTCCTCGACAAATCTCACGGCGAGCCAGTCGAGCAGCTCCGGATGCGTGGGCCGCTCGCCGTTCTTTCCGAAATCGCTAGGCGTTCCGACGATGCCGCGGCCGAAATGCTGCTGCCAGATCCGGTTCACCATGACGCGGGCGGTCAGCGGGTTGTCCGGGCTGGCGATCCATTTTGCGAGCGTCACGCGCCAGCCGCGAGTGGGAAACTGGCGGTAACGGTCGGTTTCGAGCACCGCTGAATCCGTGTGGCCGGCGATGGCGCTCGGAAAGCCCGGCTCGACAGCTTCGCCGGGCTGCCGATAGTCACCGCGAACCAGCACACGTGTCGGCGCGATCATTGGACCGTTTGGCGGACCCGGAACGTTACCGACCGTCAGCGCCGTTGGCTGCCACCGTCCCAAGCGGCGGCGGTAGACCTCCAGCTTCGAGGACAACTCGGTGTGCCGCTCGCGCTCCTCTTCCGTGAAGGCGTTCTCCGACGAGTATCGCTTCGCGACTTCGCCGCGCACATCCTGCACCGTCAGTGCGTCGAACCGGCCATCGGGGTCACCTTTCCCTTGCGCATAGCCGGCCTTCAGCTTCTCGAACAAGACTTTTTCGTACGCCTCGAGCGCTTCCTTTTCCTCCGGATCGCGGGTGCGGTCAGCCGCCTCGAAAAGGTCCGCGTGCATTTCCTGCTCGGCGCGGGTGAAGATGGTCTGTTCATTGCGGCGGAGTTCCAGGCGCAGGTCTTCGTCTTTCAGTTTGCGGTCCTTCGCCAACTCCTTCTTGCGAGCGATCAATTTCTTGAGCAGGTCCGCTTCCAGTGCGTCCAACTCCTTCTTCTCGGGGCCGTCCTTGAGCCGCTCCTGATACTCCTTGATCTTTTGATCGGCCCTGGCCGCGAACTCCTTGTTCCGGTGGGGAACGTCGATGCCTCGCTCCGCCTGAATCGTGTTGAAAAAAGCCTGGAACCGGTAGTAGTCTTTCGTGGTAATCGGGTCGTACTTATGATCGTGGCAGCGCGCGCAGCCCATGGTCATACCGAGGAAAATCGACCCGGTGGCCGAGGCGACCTCCGACAAATAGTTTTGCCGCACTTCCTCGGCGACAAGATTCGACCGGTCCCATGGCGCGACGCGCAGGAATCCCAGCGGGATATGTCCCTGGATATCCGGGCGGTAGTTGTTGCGGGTCTTGCTGTGTTCGTCGGCGCCGGCGAGTTGGAGAGTCACGAACCGGTCGTAGGGGAGATCGGAGTTGAATGCTTCCACTACCCAGTCGCGGTAACGCCAAGCGTTGCCGATGGCCCCATCGCCTTCCAGCCCGCTGGTTTCGCCGTATCGTACGAGGTCGAGCCAATGCCGGCCCCAGCGCTCGCCGTACCGGGGATCGGCCAGCAGTTTGTCGATCAGTTTCTCGTAGACGCCTGCCGAGTCGTCGGCGGTGAATGCGTCGATCTCTTCCGGCGTGGGCGGCATGCCGATTAGATTCAGATAGAGGCGCCGCGCCAACTGCTGTTTCGTTGCCGGCGGAGCGGGCGTGAGCCCTTCGTCTTCCAGCCGCTTGAGAACGAATGCGTCAATCGGATTGCGGACCCAGGCCGCGTTGCTCACGTTGGGGAGCGCATGCTTGACCGGCTTCTCGAACGGCCAGCGCCACTCCTCGGACTGAATACTTCCGGTGTCCTCCGGCCGAAGGCTGCGGACCCAGTCCACGATGCGGGCGACGTCGGAGTTTGCTAAATTCTTCCCGAGCGGCATGGACGGGTTAAGCTCGCCCGTGAGCAACCGGACAAGCGGGCTCTGTTCCGGGCGTCCTTCGACGACAGCCCGGCCATACTTGTTCCCGCCGGCGATCACGTTCTGGAGAGTGGATACGGAAAAGCCCGAGGCCTTTACCTGATCGGAATGGCATTCAATACACTGGCTTTTGAGCAGTGGGGCGACACTTTGTTCGAAATCGACGGTCGCGGCAAATCCAGGGGAACCGCCAGCCAGCAGTGCGACGGCGAAGAAGCCCCTGACGGCAAACCGCAATTCCCAGACACGGCCCATGTAGACCCGGTTATATTAAACGTGCCGGGTCTTGTCAAGTGAAAAATCCAAAGGGGCGATACGTTATCAAATAGCTGACTGGGTGCGGCCGCGCGGGCGACGCGCCGCGGTGGCTGGGGGAAAACCCAGCAGCGCCGAGATTTCGGACGCCGCTTGTCTGGCAGCGTTGCCAAAAATCGCGAACTTCTCACTGGGAAAGTAGGACACGTGTCCGGACACACCAAGCACCGCGACCACCGAACCGTCCCGTCCGAAAATAGGTGCGGCGGCGCAGCGCCCGCCGACCTCGTCTTCCTCGTCGTCGATGGCGTAGCCGCGGCGGCGGGCCTCGTGAAGCTGCTTTCGAAAGTCGCGCAGCGTCGACACGGTTTTCGCCGTTCGCTTGGGGAGGCCCCGCTTCCAGACTTCGCGCACCTCCTCCACCGGACGGTACGCCAGTAGCGCTTTGCCCACCGCCGAGGTGTGGGGATAGTTTCGTTTGCCCACCCAGGAGTTGACTTTGAAGTACCGGTTCGGCTCCTTCTTATCGATATAGATAGCCTCGCCGCGGTCGAGAATCGCCAAGTGTACCGTGCATTCCGTGTGCCGCACGAGTTCTTCGAGCACCGGCGACGCGACGCTCCGCAAGTCGGTATCCGGAGGCTGCACGCTGCCGAAGGAAAACAGCCGCGGCCCGAGGTAGTACTTACCGCTCGCCTCGTCCTTGCGGACGTAGCCGAAGTGCTCCATCGTCACCAGGATGTTGAAGGTGGTGCTATATGGGATTCTCAGCTTGCGCGACAACTCGGATTTGCTGAGGCCGATACTGCTGCGAGTGAGGGTGTCGAGAATCTGAAAGGCGCGCGCGAGCGATGGAACGAGCGGACCATCCTCGGCGCCTTCGCGCTGTTGACGCTTTCTTGGCATTCTCCTCCCTAATGACGTATATCAAAAAAGGTGGGGCAGGCCGTTGAGCGGTATACGATTGTAGTAATTCCGGCGGCGAATGCCGCTCGCAAAGAGGTGCAGGATGAAATCACTCTGGTTGGCCCCGTTCCTTTTCGGGTACTTGACGATTCCGCTTCTGGCCGCCGACTGGCCGCAGTGGCGCGGGCCGGGGCGGGACGGCGTTTCGGCCGAAACCGGCTTGCTCAAGCAGTGGCCGAAGGACGGGCCGAAACTGCTGTGGCGGGTGAACGGCATCGGCGAGGGATACGCAACGCCAGCGGTAGCGGGGGCGCGCATCTATTTGCTCGCGAATCGCGGATTGGACGACGAGTTCGTACTGGCGCTCTCGGTCTCCGACGGCCGTCCGGTGTGGACGACGCGCATCGGCAAGGTCGGGAACCCGGATCAGCAACCGCCCTATCCGATGGCGCGATCCACGCCGACGATCGATGGCGATGTGTTGTACGCGCTGGGCTCGGACGGCGACCTGGCCTGCCTGCGGCTGGCGACGGGCGAGCCGGTTTGGCAGCTCAGCCTTCGGGCCGACTTTGGCGGCCAACCCGGCAAGTGGGCCTATGCGGAGTCGCCGCTTATCGACGGCGATGTGCTGGTGGTTACGCCCGGTGGGAGCGAGGCCACTCTGGCGGCCTTGAACAAGAAGACCGGCGAGGCGATTTGGAAAGCCGCGGTGCCGGGTGGCGACGCGGCGGCGTACGCTTCGGCGATTGTCGTCGAGGCCGCTGGCCGGAAGCAGTACGTGCAGTTCCTGGATAAGGGTGTCGTAGGGGTGGACGCAAGGACGGGCCATTTCCTGTGGCGCTACGAGAAAACCAGCACCGGTCCCGCAAACATCCCGACGCCCGTGGCGAAGGCCAACTACGTCTACAGCTCCAACGCCCGGCGTTTTGGCGGCGGGCTGGTCCAGTTAAACGCTACGCCGCAAGGAGTTGCCGCGGAAGAGGTGTACTTCGAGCGATCCGTACCCAACACGCTCGGTGGACAGGTATTGATCGATGGCTTCTTATATGGCACCAACTCGGAAGGGCCGGTGGCGGCCGAGTTCCTCACGGGAAAGGTGCGATGGCAGGAGGGAGACCTCGGACCCGGTTCCGTTTTGTACGCCGATGGCCGCCTGTATTTTCACGGCGAAAGCGGAGAGGTTCGGCTGATTGAAGCGACGCCCGAAGCCTACCGGGAGCACGGCCGATTCACTCCTCCGGACCGGCCCGAGCATGTTCGGCCGCGCGAGGTGGCGTGGGCCTACCCCGTGGTCGCCAACGGGCGGCTCTATATTCGCGATCTCGGCACGCTCTGGTGTTACGACGTTCGCGAGTCCGGTGCGTCCTCGAACGCCAACTGATCTCCCGGTTCCGTCCGGGTTTGCGCCGCCTTACCGGCCGGCAGCTCGAGCACCGAATGCGCCCGCAGACAGAGCGCCATCCTGCGCCGTGCCATTTCCGGCCGAATCTTCAGCACTTCCTTGCGCTTGCTCAAAAAGATGACGTCGATCGGAAACTTCATGCCGAAAGTGTGCACCGCCTCGCACGGCGCGATCCAAAGGCCCTCACCGTCGGGCAGGCTCTCATGTTTCAGCAGTCCGGTGCGGCGTTTTTGGCTGGTATTCGCGACGCCCACCCGTTCCGCCAGTACCGCTCCGCGCGTCTGATTTACGATCCGTAACGCCAGTATTGTTGCCTCCTCTTCTTTTATCGGCCATTTTCGATCCAGCCGGTAGGCGGTTCTGCCTACAGCTTCCCGTAGAGCGCCAGAGCCGAACGTGCCGCGCCGACCGCCTCCTGACGTTTCCCCTCGCTTTCGAACCTCGCCGCGGTGGCGAACCAGTGCTCCGTATATTTCAGATAGAGCGTCAGGTAGTCGATCGACTCCTGGAGGCGAACCTTCTTTCCGTCGCGCAGAAAGTAGACGGGGTTGGAGTGGGCGAACACGGTCATCCGGCGCGGTAGGATCGCCTTGCCCTCGACCTTTGGCTCGGCTACGCGCGCGGCGATCCAGGCGCTGCGGTCCAGGCCGATCCGCGCCTCCACAGATGCTTGGTACACTCCCGATTCGTCTCGCGACGGTTCCTCGCTCGACGCCACCGCATTGCCATTGACCATCACCTGCAACTGCGTGAACGGTAGGACGGACCGCGCCACTGCTCGGGCGGTGACCATCCGCGTGCCCCGAAAGCGGACCGCGGCGCCGGAACTGTGCCCATCCACCTCGAAGGTCAGGAGCGGAGCATTGGTGATGAACCCGTTGCCTTCCTTCAGTCCCGCGATCCACGCGTCGTAGGAGGACTCCTTCGTCTTGACGTACATGCGGCTGCTGCCGACCGGGATATCGTCACCCATTTTGTCGGTGCCGGACGCCAAGGGCAACCGAAATCCGGCGTTCAGATACTGGTAGTAGAGGTCGATGGCGGCCAGCGCCGGAAGTTCGGGCAGGTGCGCCGGACGAGGCATCCTCCATGGCTGCCAGTGCAGACCTGTGCGCAGCGGATCTACCTGCGTGATCAAGTCCACTGCATCGATCAGTCCCATCGCGATGCCGATGGGCGACTCGGCGCCCGGCATGTCGCCGAAATGAGCCCAGGTCACCGCGGCGCCTTGTTTCCGCGCCGCCTCGGCCGCCGGTTTCAATAACAGATGGCGATTCGCCACGTCGCGGAAGTTGCCGCCGAACGGTTCGAGCGGCTGGACGATCTTGCGGAGCCGGAGCAGATTGAGGTGTCCCTGCTGCCAGTCGCGAAACTCCTGACCGACATAGACCCAGTGGCCAGGTGTTGAAGTGGGATCTAACTTACCGGTGAATTTATGTACATCGTTTGTAAAATCGCTGGTGAGTAAGTTCAATACCTGGAGGTCTTCGGCGCGCATCTGTAAGTGGCACTGCCCTAGATCGAGAAAGTGAACGTGCGTGTCGCCACTCAAATACCCGGCGCCGCTCATACTGATCCACCGTTTCAGGCGGAAGGTGCGCGCGCCCGGCGACACCGTCTCCTTCAATGGCAGCGTTTCCAGCCCGCGGCGGATCTCGACCGTGACGCCACCGGCTGCTGGAGCGGCAAACCGTCCGTCGGCATAGCACCAGCGTTTGCCGAGATAGCGGACGTGCGGGTGCTCGCCTTCAATTTCGACCGTCTTGCCCTGGGCGTCCGCAATGGCAACGGAGGCGGCGAGTGGGGCCCCCGCTTCGTCGACAATGTGTCCGGTTAAACGCGGCGAATCTTGCGCCGCCGCGAGGGCGAGCAGCGCAAGGAAGGCAAGTACGATGACCGGACGAAGGCGGCCGCTGTGTCCGGTTGGCCGCGCGCCCAGGGCGCGGTGAGAAGCATGCATAGCGGCTACCATAGCATTTCGTCTCAGGACTCGGTGACACTTTCCAGCTTCAGGTGGCGCAAGATAGTTGAGATGTACGTTCCACGGATTAACTGGAAGCCCGGGCCGGTCGAACTGCCACCCACCCGTGCCCGCCGGTTGGGCTGGGTGATGGCGGCCTGCGGCGTCTTTCTCATTCTGATGATGGCAGCGCTGATCTGCTACTTCGTCTGGGTGCTGTGGAACTCCAACAACCCGAACGCGACCGATCGCTTCACTGGCGGACCGTTCGTCGGGGCTTTAATCTTCGCGCTATTCGCCGCCGTTTTCGCCTTCGGCGTCGCCGCGCTTACCAGTGGAATTTGGCAGATCCGCCACGGCCGCCGCCATCCAAATGCCGCGCGCTGGGGCGCGATGGCGTTCGTCGGGCTCAGCGTCGCGGCGGTGATCTTTGAAACTGTCTCACTCTTTGAGAACCTTTTCTGACATCGACGCGCTCTTACCTCCTTCGTCGGACGCTGGCCGCATGATATCCTTGTCTTTTGGGCTTTCCCACAACTTTCTTCCCCGGTAACCCGCATTGAGAATCGGATTCGTCAGCCTCGGCTGCCCGAAGAATCTCGTCGACACTGAAGTGATGATGGGCCAGTTGACCGCTCGCGGTCACGAGCTTACTCCGCACCCGGAAGAGGCCGACGTCATCGTCGTGAACACGTGCAGCTTCATTGATCCGGCCAAGCAAGAATCCGTGAACACCATCATCGAGATGGGTCGGTACAAGGCGACCGGGAACGTGAAGCGCCTGGTGGTGGCCGGCTGCCTGGTCGAGCGCTATCGCGGCGACATCCGCCAGGACCTTCCCGAGGTCGACGCCGTCATCGGCACCAATGAAATCGAGAAGATTGCCGCCGCCTGCGAGGGGGGCGCCCTCACTGGCGCTGCCGCACCGTACCTCTATCACGACCTCACCCCGCGCGTTCTGACCACTCCGCGGCACACCGCCTATCTCAAGATCGCCGAAGGTTGCGACCACCCCTGCACCTTCTGCGTTATTCCTCATTACCGGGGGGCGTTCCGCAGCCGCCGTTTCGAGTCCGTTACAGCCGAAGCCACGCGCCTCTTCGAGCAGGGCGTCCGCGAGATCAACTTGATCGGCCAGGACACCACGTGCTACGGCGAGGACCTGGGGCTCAAGGACGGTCTCGCCTATCTTCTGGAACGGCTGGCGCGGATTGAGACTGCGCGCCCGAAATGGGTTCGCTTCCTTTATGCGTACCCGAACCGCGTGACCACCCGGCTACTGGAAACGATGGCGGCCCACGAGTCGCTCGCGAAGTATATCGATATGCCTCTTCAGCATGCGTCGGCCGGCGTGCTGAAACGCATGAAGCGCGGGGCGAGCGGCGACATTTTTCTGAGGCTGATCGAGAAGATCCGCCGCACGATTCCCGGCGTCGCGATCCGGACCAGCTTCATTGTGGGATTCCCTGGGGAGAGCGATGAGGACTTCCAGGAACTGTGCCAATTCGTGGCAGCCGCGCGCTTCGACCGGCTCGGCGTGTTCTCCTACTCCGACGAAGACACCAGCGCCAGCTACGGGCTGGATACCAAGGTGGACGCCCGAACCATCTACAACCGGAAGCGGCGTCTGCTGGCGATCCAACGCCGCATCGCGCGCAAGATGAATCGCGCGCTGATTGGACGCGAGTTCCCCGTACTCGTCGAGGGCCCCTCCGCCGAAACCGACCTTCTCTGGGAAGCCCGCATGCCCACTCAAGCACCGGAAATCGACGGCGTCTGCTACATCAACGACGACAATGGCCGGCCCATCCGCCCCGGCGAGATCCGCCGGTTGCGCGTGAGCGAAGCTCACGACTACGACTTGGTGGGCACCGTCGTGGACGAGCCCGAAGCGGCGATCGCGCCCGCGCCGCCCCTGTTCCCGATCCTGCCGGATCGCTCGACGCTTCACATTTCTCGCGGACAATAGAAGAGGAGACCGCCGATGCGCACTCTCCGCTGTCCCATCTGCAAGAAGCCCGTCCCGCTCGATGGCCCCGAAATGCCGTTCTGCTCGGAACGCTGCCGTCTGATCGATCTCGGCAATTGGGCCTCGGAGAAGTATGTGATTTCGTCGCCCATCGAAGAGGAAGCCGACGAAGCGCCGGAACTGGAGTCCGGCGACGGGTGAGTAACCGCTTCGCCTGGGCGCTGGCTACCTGGTTCGGCTGCGGTCACTGCCCGATCGGGCCCGGCACGGCCGGTTCGGCCGCCGCCGTCGTGCTCGCTCTCCTGCTGAATCGCTGGCACCAATGGCCCGGCTGGGCCTTTGTCATTCTTGCGGCACTGCTTACGGCTCCGGCGATCTGGGCGGCGCGCCGGATGGAAGAGCAAACCGGGCGTCACGATCCCGGCCTCGTGGTTGTCGACGAAGTGCTCGGCCAATGGATTGCGCTGGCCCCCTCGCCCGCGCTTCATTGGATTGACGTTCTGGCCGCCTTCCTGCTCTTCCGCTTCTTCGATATTGTCAAGCCATTTCCCGTCCGCCGCCTCGAATCGCTGCCCGGCGGCGCCGGTGTCGTCGCCGACGATCTGATGGCCGGTTTTTACGCCGCGCTTGTGTTGTTCGCTGTGCGATGCTTCAATTTCTATTAGCCCCTATGGCCGCAGCCAAGAAACCTCCGTACCCCGAAATCGACCAAGTAACGCCGGCGGCCGCCATTCCCGGCGGCGAATTTCAGATCCGCGGGCGCAACCTCGCCGGCGCCAACCGCCCCGTCGTCCGCTTGGGGGACGCCCCGGCGCCCGTTGTGATCGGCTCGCCCGAATACGTCGTAGCCCGCGTGCCCGAAGGAACGATCGCCGGAAAGCTGATCGTCGACAACGGCGAACAGGCCAGCAAGCCGTGGCATTGCGAGATCGGCATTCAGATCGCCGATTCGCTCCACCCCGTTGCCAACCCGGTGGTCGACCCGCGCGGGAACATTTACACCACGTTCAGCGGCTCGCGTGGCCAGAAAACACCGGTCTCCGTTTACCGCATCGACCCGTCCTACAACGTCAAGCCGTTCCTCAGCGACGTGATGAACGCGACTGGCCTCGCCGTCGACCGCGAAGGCATGCTCTACATCTCGTCGCGTATGGACGGTATCGTTTACCGGGCCGACCCGAAAGGCAGTATGTCGGTCTGGGTGGAGGGAATGGGCGTCGCTACCGGCATCGCCTTCGACGGCGAAGAGAACCTTTACGTGGGTGACCGTAGCGGAACCGTCTTTAAGATCGGCCGCGAACGCCAGATCTACGTCTTCGCCACCCTCGAAGCCTCGATCGCCGCCTATCACCTCGCCTTCTCGCCCGGCGGGCACCTGTACGTGACCGGTCCCACCACGTCCAGCTACGACTGTGTTTACCGCGTCGCCCCCAACGGCGACACTGAGGTTTTCTACCGCGGCCTCGGCCGGCCACAGGGGCTCGCTTTCGACAGCGACGGTAACCTGTACGTCTGCGCGTCGCTGGGCGGGCGCCGGGGCGTCGTCCGGATCACGCCGGACAAGAAGGTCGACCTCTATCTGTCCGGCCCCGGCATCGTCGGCCTCGCCATCGCCCCCGGTGGCGCCATGCTCGTCGTCACCAGCAGCGCCCTTTATCGCGTCGATACGGGACTCCAGCCGCTCCGCTTGCTCGCCTGACCGAAAACGGGCCCTGCATGAACGCGGAGATCATCGCCGTCGGGTCGGAGTTGCTCACGCCCGCCCGCACCGACAGCAACTCGCTCTGGCTCACCGGCCAACTCAACGCTCTTGGCGTCGAAGTGATCGTCAAAACGATCACCGGCGACCACCGGGAGCGGCTCGCGGCGCTGGTGCAGGCGGCGCTCAGCCGCGCCGAGATGGTCATTCTCACCGGCGGGCTGGGTCCGACCGAGGATGATGTCACCCGCGAGGCCGTCGCGCACGCCCTCGGGCGCCCGCTCGAGTTCCGGCCCGACATCGAGCAGGCTATTGCCGATCGCTTTGCCAGCATGCGCAGGCCAATGGCCGAGATCAACCGGCGCCAAGCATGGGTCGTTGAGGGCTTCGACGCGCTGCCGAACCCTAACGGCACGGCTCCCGGCCTGTGCGGCTTAGTGGGCGGCTCAAAGCTCGTGCTGCTGCTTCCGGGTCCTCCGCGCGAGATGCGGCCGATGTTCGAGGCGGACGCGCTGCCTCGGCTACGCGCCTTCGTTCCTCCGCTGGAAATCCGTACGCTCACTTTCCGTGTGGCCGGCATGGGCGAGTCCGACGTCGATCAACTGATCGCGCCCGTTTATACTCAGTACGAGAATCCGGTTACTACTGTCCTCGCCAAGCCGGGCGACGTTGAGATCCATCTCCGCGCCCGCGCCGCCACCGCCGCAGAAGCCGGTCG
Source organism: uncultured Solibacteraceae bacterium (assembly GCA_964413655.1). Taxonomy (GTDB): domain Bacteria; phylum Acidobacteriota; class Terriglobia; order Bryobacterales; family Bryobacteraceae; genus CAYPUQ01. The sequence continues at coordinate 13,025 of CAYPUQ010000023.1, forward strand.
GCTGCTCCACGAGGTTGGCCCGCGGATCGAGTCGCTGCTCGGCGACCGGATCTACTCCCGCGACGGGAGTACGCTCGAAGCCGTGCTCGGCCGGATACTCCGGCAGCGCGGCCAGACGCTCTGCGTCGCCGAAAGCTGTACGGGCGGCTTGCTCGCCGAACGTATCACGAACGTGCCCGGCAGCTCCCAATACTTTCTCGGCGGATTCCTTACCTACACCGAGGCGATGAAAACCGCTCTGCTCGGCATCCACCCCGACTTGATTCAGGCCCACGGCGCGGTGAGCGAGGAGTGCGCCCGCGCGATGGCCGAAAGCGCGCGCATCCTGTCCGGGGCGGATTTCGCGCTGTCGGTCACGGGCGTTGCCGGGCCGGAGGGCGGGACGGAGACCACTCCCGTTGGTACCGTGTTCATCGGACTTGCCTCGCCGGACGGCGCCCCTGTCCGCCGGTTGCACCTTCCAGGCGACCGCCTTCGCGTCCGCGCTGTCGCCGCTCAGAGTGCTCTCGATTTGCTGCGGCGGCACTTGCGTTTGTAGACCATCCGCCTGGCCTCGGCGGCCGGCTTGTACTGCAATAGAAAAGAGCGTGCGTCACTCTCTCCTCCGCAACCTGGAAGCTTGGGCCTACCTGGAAATTTTTCTCGTTTCGGCGGTGGCGGCCATACTGGGTATCCGGGGCTTTCTGGAACTGACCGGCTACCCCAAACTCGGTGGCGGCGGTCTGCACATCGCGCACATGTTGTGGGGCGGTCTGCTGATGCTGATCGCCATCGTGATTCTGCTGGCGTTTCTCAGCAAGGCGTCGCACCGGCTGGCGGCGGTGATCGGCGGTTTCGGCTTTGGCACGTTCATCGACGAAATCGGTAAGTTCGTCACCAGCGACAACGATTACTTCTTCCAACCGGCGGTGGCGCTCATGTACATCACGTTCGTGGCGACCTTTCTCGCCATCCACACCATCCGCACCCGGCGCGAGCATTCGCCGCAAGAGTACCTGCTGAACGCCCTGCGCGAAATGGAGGAAGTGGCGCTGCACGATTTGGACGAAGAGGACCGCCGCCGCACGATGCTTTACCTCAGCCGGTGCGACCCGGATCATCCGCTGGTTCCGGCGTTGCGCGAAATCGTGACGACCGCCGAGTTGGTGCCCCGGCCCGCGCCGGGACCTTGGGCGGCGATGAGGCAACGGTTACAGCAGCTTTATCGCGGCCTTGCGAGGCGGCGGGTATTCGCGAAAGGAGTCACGATTTTTTTCGTGGCCAAGCTGGTGTTGGCGGTTGGCTATGCCGTCGGGCTCATCCTGCTGGCGGGCCGCGAATGGGAACTCTCGATGGTGGTGCGGCTCGCCGAGTACATGGGCGAGCGGGCCGCCGGCCTGTCGTTTGTGGAGATCGCGCACTTGTCGTCCTCGCTCGCGGCCGGCGCGTTCACGTTGGCCGGAATCGCGCAAATCCGGCGCTCGCGGCTCCGGGCGTTCCTAATGTTCGAGCGTTCGGTCCTGGTTTCGATCTTCGTCACCCAGGTCTTCAGCTTCTACAAAGAGCAGTTCGGCGCGTTGCTCGGATTGGCGCTGAACATCGTGGTGCTGATTGGGGTGCGGTTCGTCATCGAGCAGGAGCAGGTGGCGGCGGTGAAGACTCCGCCAGTTGAAGTGTAACCGCGGAGGCTCAACGTAACGCTTGATAGAATGGCGGTCGCATGGAGCCGGCCGTCACGGGGAACGGGGACGAAACCACCAAGTCCCGCGCGAAAGAACGCTTGATCGACAAGCTACTTCACCTCATCCGGATACTGGAGGGTTCAATCGATGTGCCGGGGCTCATGGCGTGTGTCCGAAGCGCCGTCCGGGACATCGTGAGAGCCGACGGCGCGACTCTCGTTCTGCGGGAAGGCAACCAGGTGTACTACGCGGACGAGGATGCGATCGGGCCGCTTTGGAAGGGCCGGCATTTCCCCATCGAGCAGTGCGTCTCCGGCATCAGCATGCGCGACCGGGAGCAGATTGCGATTGAAGACGTCTACGCGGATCCGCGGGTGCCGCAGGAGGCGTATCGCGGGACGTTCGTGAAGAGCGTGGTGCTCACGCCGGTCGGTCGCCACGCCGCCGTTGGCGTGGTGGGCGCGTATTGGGCTCGGCGGCGGCGCGCGAGCGCCCGAGAACTTGCCCTGCTCCAGGTGCTGGCCGATTGTGTGTCGCTGGCGCTCAAGAACATCAAGGCCGGCGAGGAGATGCGGCAGTTGCGGTTCGCGGCGGAGACGGAGGCAGTGGAACTCGCTTCGCTGTACCGGCGCGCCGAACGCGAGATTGCCGGTCTCAAGCAGGCCGAACGGACGCTGCGGTTTCTGGACCTGCTGTTCGAAGGATCGCCAAGCCTGATCGCGATCGTCGATCTCGATTACTGTTTCGAGCAAGTCAACCCCGCTTTCGCCGCGGTGTTCGGCTTATCGCGAGAAAAGGTGGCCGGCAAGCACGCGGCGGAGGTTCTGGGCGCGGACTCGTTCGAGACATTCGCGAAGACGCATCTCAGCCGGTGCTTCGCGGGAGATCGTGTCGAGGTCGAGGCATGGGTCGACCTCAAAGGCGCCGGCATGCGATACCTATTGGCCAGCTACTTCCCGCTGCGGTTGGACGATCGGGTCACGGGCGCGGCCGTCATCGCCCGCGACATGACGGCGCTGCAGGAGAGGAACGCAGAGTTGCGGCGGAGTCAGGAACAGCTCCGGTCCCTCTCGGACCGCTTGATGACCGCGCAGGAGGAGGAACGGCGGCGGCTGGCGCGCGACCTGCACGACGGCCTGAACCAGGCGGTCGCGGCCGCGGCCATCGACCTGGAAAAACTCGCGCTGAACCTCCCCGATTCTTCGGACACCCTCCGGCACCACATGAAACTGTTAGGCACACAGCTTGCGGAAATCTCGGAGATGACGCGCGATTTGGCGCATGGTCTGCATCCTCCAGCGCTCGAGCATTTGGGGTTGCGGACGGCGCTGGAGACCCTGTGCGGCGAGTTTTCGCGCCGCGAAGGGATTCCGGTTCGGTTCACCGTCCGCGGGCTGCCCGGCACGGTCCCGCCCGGTCTCTCCCTCGCTCTTTACCGTGTGGCCCAGGAATGCCTGCGAAACGTCGCGAGGCACTCTCGCGCCCGGCACGCCTGGGTCAGCCTCGGCGCCGGCGGTAGCGAGATTCGGCTTTCGATCCGCGACGACGGCGCCGGAATCCTTCCCAAGGAAGCCGGCCACCGGGGGCTCGGGCTCCAAAGCATTGAGGAGCGGATGCGGTTGGCTGGTGGCCGCCTAAGGGTGAAATCCAGGCCCGGTGGGGGAACGCAGGTTGTCGCCACTGTCCCGCTTCCCGAGGACGCGCGATGAAGAGGTTGCGCATCCTCCTCGCCGATGACCATACCATTCTGCTCCAGGGACTGAGGGATTTGTTGACGCCGGAATTCGACGTCGTGGGGGCGGTGGGGGACGGACGCGCTCTGCTGGCGGCGGCCGAAGAACTCCAGCCAGACGCCCTGGTGTCCGATATCTCGATGCCGCTGCTCAACGGCATCGATGCCGCGCGGCGGTTACGGGATCTCTGCCCGCGTTGCAAGATCGTGGTGCTCACCATGCATAACGATGCCGGCTTGATGCGTGAGGCCTTCCGGGTGGGCGTTGCCGGTTACGTTCTTAAGACGTGCGCTGTCCAGGAACTCGCGACAGCGATCCGGGAAGCGATGCGGGGCCGAATGTATGTCTCACCCGCGCTCAAGCAGGTTCCCGGGTCGCCATTGGCGGACGATCGAGCCGGCCGTGGCAAGAAGACCGGCGATTTGACGCCGCGCCAACGGGAAGTGCTCCAACTGGCCGCCGAAGGGAAGAGCTTGAAGGAAATCGCGATGGTTCTGGGCGTCGCCGTGAAGACGGCGGAGTTTCACAAATACCGCCTGATGCAGATCTTGGGTGTCCGGACGACGGCTGAGCTGGTCCAGTACGCATTGAAACACCGGGTGGTCTCCTGATCGGCATCGCGGCGAAGGTGCGGATTTCCGGGAAATTTCCTAGTAGTACCAGGGATCAGGGGATGTCAAGATCGCAATATGCCGGTTGGGGATCCCGTGAGTGTCATCGACCAGGTTCGGGTGCTTGTGGTGAGCGGCTTCGAAGCCAATCACGCCGCACTTCGCCGGATATTCGGGCGCTGGTGGCGATTGGAGAAAGCGGTCCGCTGCCGCGACGCACGGGAGTATCTGGGCAATAGCAATCGCGCCGCCGTGGTGATCTGCGAGCGGAGGCTTCCGGATGGCGATTGGAAGGACGTCCTGGGAACCCTGCACGACATACCCGTTGCGCCGAACCTGATCGTGGTCTCCAGGTCGCCGGATGATTCCTTGTGGGCGGAGGCCCTAAATCTGGGCGCTTGGGATGTTCTCGCGAAGCCCTTCGTGACCGAGGAGGCGCGACGAGTGGCGTATAGCGCCTGGGTGAATTGGAACAGCCGCCTGGAAAAACAGTCCGCCAGGGATCGGGGACCGGCCGGCGGAGGCAAGCGGGCTGCGCGCGAGTCCCGGCCTCTGGGGCTGGGGTTGCACTGGGCGGACGGCTATGAGGCCCTCCTGCTGAAGAAGCGAAAGGAACTGATGGCGCTACTGCGCTTAGATCAGACCGGAAGCCTGCAATCCGAACGCGTGGCGGAGGACGACCAGCCAACTCTGTTGCACGATCAATTCGTCTCCGTTCGAATGAACAACCTAAACTACCGGCAACTCATTCTGGTCGAGGAGGCACTGGCGAGGATTGAAAGAGGGGAGTTCGGCAACTGCGCCGGGTGCGGCGCGAAGATCTCGCCGCGGCGCCTTCGCGCCATGCCGTGGGCCGATCTTTGCGTAGAATGCGCGGAGCGGGACGGCTTTGGGGACGGGCAGGAGGAGGCGCGAGAAGACTGGCGTGTGTCGCCGAAGAGCGGGCGATTCCCGGGCGTGCGCATCAACGGCGACGACTGAGGAAGCAGGCTCGGGGCATCCCGGCAATAGTGGGGCAGGGTCGCGCCCTGGGGACACCGCCCAGGACACTGTCCGGGGACCGCCCGGGGGGACCGCCCCACGATCTTGCAGCGCTCACTTCTGCCCGTAATAGGCGCCCGCGCCGTGCTTGCGGCGGAAGTGCTTGTCGAGCAGCGTGCTGGAGATGCTCTCCGCTTGCGGTCTGAGCGTCATTGAGCGGTAGGCTAATTTTGCCACCTCCTCCAGCAGAACGGCGTTGTGCGCAGCGGAGGCAGCCGATTCACCCCAGCAGAAAGGCCCGTGGCCATGTACTAATACTGCGGGCATGTCCAGCGGGTCGATTCCCGAGAACCGCCGGACTATAGCCGCCGCCGTGTTCGCTTCGTATCCAGTTTGGATCTCTTCCTCGTCCATCGGCTCGGTGACCGGAATGGCGCCATAGAAGTAGTCGGCATGGGTAGTGCCAAGGCAGGGGATCTCGCGGCCGGCTTGCGCCCAGGCGGTGGCAAAGCCGGAATGGGTATGCACGACGCCGCCAATTGACGGAAACGCCCGATACAGCGCTGCATGCGTGGGCAGGTCCGAGGAAGGCCGCAGCTTACCCTCGACAACCTGCCCGGAGAGGTCGGTCACCACCAGGTCCTCCGGCCGTAGTTCGTCGAATGGCACGCCGCTCGGTTTGATCGCGATCAGACCCTCGTCCCGCAAAATGCCGCTTGCGTTTCCAAACGTGAAAACGACCAGGTTGCGCCGGACCAGTTCCAGGTTCGCTTCCAGCACTTCTTCCCGAAGGGTTTTGAGCTTCATGTTCGGCCCATCGTACCGCGCGGGGCGGGCGATTGGCCTTGACACCACCCATGCCGTTCGTGATACGGTCTTGTCCGTCGATTATGCAGTACAGCAACCGCCGTGACTTTCTAACGCAGCTTGTTTCCTCCGGCGCCGTCCTCACCGGCGCGGCTTGGCTGAACGCCCTCGGCTACGCGCAGACCCGCGGACCGGCAAGAGTAGTCATCGACCGCGCCAGAGTGCGTGCCCAAATGGACCGCCGCGTCCTCGGCGCCTTTCTCGAACACCTCGGCCGCGCGATCTACACCGGCGTCTACGAACCGGACTCGAAGCTCGCCGACCCGAACGGATTCCGCAAGGACGTTATAGCCGAGGTCGCCGGGCTTGGAGTGCCGGTGATGCGCTACCCCGGCGGCAACTTCGTTTCCGGTTACGACTGGCTGCATGGCGTTGGACCGAAGGACAAGCGGCCCACCGTGCTCGAGCGGGCTTGGAACTCCATCGAGACCAACCAGTTCGGGACCAACGAATTCATCGAGTGGTGCAAGCTCGTCAAGACCGAACCGCTCCTGGCCACCAACCTCGGGACCGGCACGCCCGAGACCTCCGCGGCGCTTCTCGAATACTGTAACGTCGAGAAGGCAACCCGCTGGAGCGACCTGCGGCGCGCGCACGGCTACGAACAACCTCACAACGTCAAGTACTGGTGCCTCGGCAACGAAATGGACGGTCCCTGGCAGATTGGCCACATGCCGGCTCGCGAATACGGCCGCAAGGCTCGCGACGCGGCCCGCCAGATGCGCGTCGTCGATCCCGGCACGCAACTAATCGCCTGCGGTTCGAGCAATACCATGATGGCGACGTATCTTGTCTGGGATCGCGAGGTCCTCGAAGAGTGCTACGACCAGGTCGATGCGATCTCGCTGCACAACTACTACGGCAACACCCAGCCGCAAACCGGCGGACAATCCTCCCGTTATGTCGGCATGAACCTCGACATGGAGCGACAGATTCACGAGGTCGCCGCGGTCTGCGATTATGTGCAAGGACTGCGAAAGTCCCCCAAACGCCTCTGGCTTTCTTTCGACGAGTGGAACGTCTGGTACCGGGCTCGCGGCGGGCGGTTCACCAATGGCGACAAGAAATTCGCGCCGCCGCTCCTCGAGGAGCTCTACAACCTCGAGGACGCTTTGCTGGTCGGCGGCTTCCTGAATACGTTGCTCCGTCAGGCCGAACGCGTGCGCGTCGGCTGCCTGGCCCAGATCGTCAACGTGATTGCACCGCTGATGACCAACGCCGGGATGGTGCTGCGCCAGTCCATTTACTATCCCTACGCCTGGGCATTGAAATACGCGCACGGCAACGTGCTCGATTTGCTCGTGGAGTCGGATGCCTATGAGGCCCGGCCGCCCGTCGGTGGCGCCTCTGGACCGCCGCGCCCGGATAGCCCGCGGATTCCCTACCTGGACGCCGCGGCCACGCTGAACCCCGCCAACGGCCAGGTCGCCCTTTTCCTGCTGAATCGCGATCTGGAAGCTGAGCGCGAAGTCACCATCGATTGGCGCGATCCGGCGCCCGCCCGTGTCCTGGCCTGCCACACGCTGACCGGCCCCGACCTGAAAGCCCACAACACCTTCGAGCAGCCGAAGCGCGTCGTACCCCAGGAACTGGATGCCCCGCGAGTGGGCGCCAGGATGACCTTCAAACTGCCGGCCCGCTCCTATACCGCCGTGCACCTCGCCACGAGTTAAAGGGATCGTATCTGGCTGCCCGCAGTGGGGCGGATCCTTTGGACCGCGCCGGACGCCCTCGTCCGGGTGGTTGCGGCTAACCTGGGGGCGAGCAGGCGGAATAGCCACCCGTTCCCCGGGCGCCACACTCCCGAAATAGGTCCGGACCGCCATCGGTGGAAAAGGCGGCCAGGTTTGGCTGCGGACCGGGGCTTTTCCCGCGAAGTTGCCCCGGCTCAGCACCGCGGCGGGATTGACGTATTTCAGCGGATATGTTTCGATGAATGGGAAAAACAGACATCCCGACAATGACCGCCAACCGCGCCGACCGGATCAATCGGGGGCTAATCGTCCTGTTCAGCCTCACCAGCGTTCCGCTTGCGCTAACGCCGGCGTTCCTGCTCGTCGGCGACTTCAACCTGCTGTATTACGCGATGGCAGCCGCCGCAATCATCGGAGTGGGTTCGGTGCGAAGGGTTGCGCCAATGCCCGGTCTCCTGCGGTTTTCCGACTACGTGCTCGAGTTCCTCCGGTCGCTGTTCGCACCCGCGGTTGCCGGTCTGATGTGGATGACCTTCTATGGGGCCGTTTACTGGTTCTGCCGGCTGATTCAATGGCTCGGCGTGGGGGCGAATCCACATTCGATCGCTTGTTGGACCTCCATTGTGCTGGGAGCGTTCCTGGCGATGGGGATGGTCTTGAGCAACATTGAGGAGTTGCACCGGCGCATCCACGGCGCCGTTTCCGGCGCGATTCCGTATCCCGGATGGCGTTCCGCCGCGAGCAAGCAATTGGTGGTAGCGTTGGTGCTGTGCGCGGCGACCGTCGGCGTAACTTCGCTCTATTCCCGGAGTACCGGGCTGTACATCGCTATCGCAGCCGGTCTGATGTTTGCCACAGTCCCGTTCTCCGCCGCGGCGAGCAAGCGGCCGGCGCTCGATCGGGAACGTGCCATCGAAGCGGTGGCCAAGATCTTGCGGGCAGACGGTTACGAAGTCGATGTCCGGCCGAGGACGTTCGACCCCGCGATCGACGCGCTGCTGGAACCGCTTGACGTGTTCGCCCGTAAGGAGGACAGGGGCTTTGCTCTGCACGTCAGGGCGGCGTACGGCGGTAAAGTCGACTGGAGCGTAGCTTCCGCCCTCCGGACGGCGGCCCTCGTCTACGGAGACCGGGACCAATTCGAAGTTCAACCCGTAATAGTACTACTCGGCTCCCGCGCCGATGAGAGCCTGCGATGGTTTGGCGCACGGGAGTCTGTCCGTGTCCTCGAACTCGATCCCCCGGAGGCCGTCGCAGCCGCACTCCGGACCGAGGACGAAACGGAGTTGCGAAAGCTCGCCGAACTGTACGTCAACCTGGAGACAAAGTCGACGGGGGCGCTGCCATGACGCTATCGGAACTCCCCCTCCTGACCAACGCCACCCACCTGGCCGTTAAAGTGGCTTCGGAGATCAACAGGTGGAGTAGCCTGGGGCAGGATCTCGCGCCCGCGCCAGTGGATCCGGCGGCTCCCAGTCCTGCGGACATCAAGGCAGCCTTGACGAAGCGCATCGAGCTTCCGGCCGACCTCTGCCTGCCCGCGGAACTGCTGGCACGATTCGCACCGCCGCTCGACGCCATGGGCTTCACTGTAGACACGAAACCGCGTTCCTTCGCCAAGGCCAGGATTTCTCACTCGGTGGCCAAAGGCCGCGCCGGTAGGGAGATCAACCTGCTTTTTCTCCCAACCGGACTCCTCCAGGAGCCGGACGAGCAAAGCATCTTCGAGTTCACAAAAATCGAGTATTTCTTCCCGGTTGAGACGTCGCTCTACTTCTTCGCCGAAGGCGTCGACATTCCACACCGTAGCATCCGCCCGGTAATCAAGGATGTTTGGAGGAGCCGCCAGGGACGAAAGCTGTCGGCGAAGGTGGTTCCGTGGCGCGACGTCGCCGACCTGGAGCACACCAGGTCTTTGCAGGAGGCGCAGGAACTCGTGAAGGAGATGCTGGAGATCCAGAACGGTGCGCCTCCAGCACAGCCGGCGCCATTGACGCCGCGGGAAGAAGCGGAGTTGGGGATAGCAGACCGCGTCCAGTTGATCAAACAGCTTGCCGCGCTCTCCCAATTCGGCACCGCCGTGGGTCGGCGCACGATGCTCGAAGTGGCCGGAATCGAGGTGTTCGTGAGTAAGTTGGTGGACGGCGATCCTCTGACGGTCTCCGGCCGGCTGATCGTGGACATCATGAAGGCGGGCGCGCCGGCCGGGGGCAAGCATCCATTGAGTGTGCTGCTGGACTACATTATCCTTACCGACCCGCCGCAGGAAATGCGCTCGCTGATCGAACAGTTCACGGCCAAGTACGCGTTCCTGGCCGGATAACGCCGATGATCCTCCAATTCGCGGAAAGAAACCGGCTGCAACAGCTCCTCGCCGTCCTGTACGATTTTTCGACCGCGCGTGGCCGGCGCGTCCTGATCGAGATGGCCGAACTCGGCCGCTTTTTGCCGGGGTTGGTGCTGGACGAGCAGCCGCGGCAAGTCGCCGGTCAATTGATCGTGACCCTGGAGAAGTACGGCCGGCTGCCCGCTCCCTCCACCTATCACGCGCTGGGCGCTCTGCTGGGCTACCTGCTTCAGATGAGTGACATCCCGCAAGACGACCGCAGGTTCTTCGCCGAACTGATGGTGAAGTACTCGCTGTCGGCCGATCCAAATCAGATTGAGAGTGTGCGCGAGGAGTTCGGTATCCACGAAGCGCCCGTGCGCCCGCCGGAGCCGGACGCGGCCACGCTGCCGGCGGCGTCGCGCTTCAAGGCTGGGCCCGATCCTGCGTTCGACGTGTCGATCCAGGATGAGCCCGGACTGGAGCGGGTGATCAATTCGGAAGACAATTTTCTGGATCTCTACCTGCTCTCCGGCGCCCTGGATTGCGCCAAGGCCGTGTGCATGGTGGAAATCCCGAGAGGCAACCCGGTGGGTACCGGTTTTCTGGTCGGGCCGGACCTCCTGTTGACCAATCAGCACGTGTTGCCGCGGAAGGAACTGCTGCCGGATGCAGCCCTGCGCTTCGACCATTCCCTGGATCCGAATGGAGCCGCCACAATGGGCCGGGTATTCCACCTCCAACCGGATTTCTATGTTGCGAGCGACGAGACCCTATTGGACTATGCATTGGTCCGGGTCAAGCGGCAGCCGCTGGAAGATCTGGCCAAAAAGGGACTGCATCGCGGCTACCTGGCGGTAAGCGGGCGGTTCCTCGTGGAGAAGGAACGGGTCAATATCATTCAGCACCCGGGCGGAATGCCGCTCAAGGTTGTCCTGACGCAGAACTACGTAGCCAGGGACATGAGCGGGACGCGCGTGCAATACCTGGCGGACACGATGCGCGGTTCGTCCGGATCGCCGGTGTTCGACCGCAACTGGAGAGTGGTGGCGCTGCACCATAGCGGCAAACCATACCCGCCCGAGACCACGGTCGAGACGGCGAAGAACCTCCTTCGTGGCCGCCGGACCGCTAACGAGGGGATCCCGATGCGCGCGATTCTCAACGAGATTACGAAGTACCTGCCGGCCACTTAATCGCGGTAAGACACGAATTCAATACAATGAGGGTCTGGCCTGGAGGCCACAGCTTATGCTACGCAACCCCTTCCTCCGCTTTGGTCTGATTGCCGTCTTCGCGGCCGCACTGGCGTTCACACTGCGCATCGCGCCGAGCGAAGAGGGCGAACTGCCGGCAGAGGTGATCCACCGGCCGTTCAAGACGCCGGACCGCGTTGTCCTCACCTGGGCGGCGGATCCGGCCACGTCGATGGCGGTCACCTGGCGCACCGCGACAAGCGTGACCAAGGCAGTCGCGCAAATTGCCGTCGCCACCGACGGCCCGGAGTTCGCCAAGAGCACGCGCGACGTGCCTGCTCGCACCGAACCCCTGCGAACCGATCTAAGTGAGGCGCATTTCCACTCGGTGAACTTCACCGGCCTCGAGCCCGATACCCTCTACGCCTACCGGGTCGGAGACGGCTGGAACTGGAGTGAGTGGAACCAGTTCCGCACGGCCAAACAAGGCCCAGCGCCGCTGACCTTCCTTTATGGTGGCGACGCCCAAAACGACCTGTGGGCGCACTGGTCGCGCGTCGTCCGCGCGGCCTACTCCCATGCGCCGGACGCCCGCTTCTTCATCCACGCCGGCGACCTGGTCAATGTGCCGTTGCGCGATCAGGAATGGGGCGATTGGTTTCGCGCCGCCGGTTGGATCACGCGGACGATGCCGGGTTTGATGACTCCGGGCAACCACGAGTATCCGCGCCTGGAACCCAGCCAGGAGCGCGGGCTGGCGCCGGGGTGGCGTCCTCACTTCACCCTGCCGGCGAACGGCCCGACTGGGCTGGAGGAGACCTGCTACTACCTGGACATTCACGGCGTGCGCATCGTCTCGTTGAACTCGAACGAGCGGCAGCCGGAGCAGGCCGAGTGGCTTGATCGCCTGCTCGCGAACGATCCCCAGAGTTGGACGGTGCTGACGTTCCACCACCCGATCTTCTCGGCGGCGGTGAAGCGCGACAATCCCGCGCTGCGCGACGCGTGGAAGCCGGTGTTCGACAAACACAAGGTGGACCTGGTGCTCACCGGGCACGATCACACGTACGCGCGCAGCAACGTGGTGGCGGGCGTTAACGTGAGGGCGGACTCGGGCACCGTCTACGTCGTCTCGGTGATGGGGCCCAAGATGTACAGGGTGGACCGCGAGCCGTGGATGACGCGAGCGGCCGAGGATACCCAGCTCTTCCAGGTCATCCGCATCGACGGCAACCGGCTGACCTACGAGTCGCGCACGCCGCGCGGCGTTCTCTACGACGCGTTCGAGCTGCGGAAGCGGAAGGGACGGCCGAATCAGTTAATCGACCGGATTCCACAAACTCCGGAGCGCTTCCGCGAGGAAACCCCCACCGATGGCCGTTAGCAAAACGCCTGCCGGAATCACGTTCTAATGGGAATAGCGAAGCGAATCGCAACCGTGAATCCCGCGGCTTCGTTGAGATGTGAAATGGGTAGTGTACTATTCGGAGTTCTGCTGTTAACGGCGCCGTTCGCCGCCGCGGCGTGGGCGGATTCGCCGGTCTCCGCGCGATCGTGTGCCAGCGGCGTCCATGTCGCCTCGGTCAACCTTCGTATGGTTCCTCCGGACGGCGGCGAAATGCTGCCGGCGCGCTACATCAACGTGGCGCCGGAGGGGTATCTGCTGAATTATACACCGGCGCAACTCCCGTTCGAGAATCCGGGCCGGGCGCGCGTGGCGCTCGTCGCCATGGCGGCCGACGAGTCGCGCAAGGTGTACGTCCTCGATGCGATGCCGGCGGATAAACCGGCCGTCTGGACCCTCCCAGTGCGGGCGTCGGTCCTGGGGCTGGTGTTCGGCCAGCAGGGCCTCGATACCAAGAAGCTGAAGTCCCTCGTAGTCGAGGACGCCGACCTCGTCGCGCAGTTGGCCGAATACGCCGACAAGACCAGCCAGGCCGAAAACCTCGCGCAGGCGCTGGCGGCCCATGGGCGGCAGCCGCTGTCCGCGCAAAACCTCGAAGGGGCCTTGCGGGGATTCTCCAACGCCTGGGGTCTGCCAATGAGCCGCATCGATCAGAACATGCCGGTCGAACAACAGACCGCGATCCTGTTGCGGACGCTCAACCCCGCGGTCGCGAACTACGATCCCCTGGCCCCGCAATCGTCGCAGCGCATGGCGCAGACGGCGGGCATGGCCGCGGCCGTCGCCGGCCTCTTTCTTGGCCCCACCGTCGGACTGGCGGCGGGTTCCACGTCCCTGTTCCTGAACCTGCGCACGGCGATGTTCCCCAACACGGATTTCCGCTCCCTCTTCGCGCAGGCAAACCGCGAAATGATGGTCTTGTGCGGGCAGCGCGAACAGCACCGGCCACGCACGCGGCTCGCGTATTTGTGGGCGACCAAGCTGCCCGACCTCGAAGAGCCGAAGTTGAGTCTCGGCGGCACTCTCTACCTGCCGTCGAACCAGAAAAGCACGGCGACCATCCACACGGACTGGCCGGTTTCGGCCGCGGTCTTGTCGCGGGCGCGGATCTGGCATCTCCGCCACGTGGCCTCGAACGATCTCTACCTGGTGAAGGTCACGCCCACGGCGTCAGCCGCGCGGACCATCGAGATCGAGATCGATCCCATTCGCTCGGAGTTCCCGCCCGGCGAATACCGTCTCCAGGCGATGTGGGATTGGGACGAGTTGGACGTGGCGGGACCGGTCTTCTTTCAACCCGTCGGCGACCTCGATGGTGCCGCGCTGGCTGCGGCCTCCCGGGACCGGCTCGTCGAGGGCGCCGGACTCGTCGAGATCGAACTCGAAGGCGCCGACTTCGCGTTCGTCCGCAGGTTGACCATCGATAGCCGCGACGACCGTTCGCGAACACCGGTCGAGTTGGAGATCGCCGGAGCGCCGCGTGGCGCGGATGGAACCGTCCGCACCCTGGGCGCGGAACTGGATACACGGAAACTCGCGGCGGGCCTCTACACGCTGAAGCTGCATCAGACCGGCGACCGGATATCCGGGTTTCCAGTCCGCGTCTTGCCGCCGCACCCGGTCTTGTCGGGGCTCCCGTTGCGCGCGAATCAGGGTGAGGCTGAGCAGATCTTAACGCTGCGCGGCGAACGGCTCGACCGGATTGTAGCCGTTGAGTCCGGGCTGGCGGGCGCCGAGATCCTCTCCGGCACGCCGGCGGAACGGACTCTAAAGCTCCGGCTGCCCGAGTCGGCCGCCAAGGGACAGCGGCTGGCCCTATCCCTCCGCGTCGAGGGACTCGAAGCGCCGCTGCCGGTGCCCGGCGCCATTGAGGTGACCGGGCCGCGCCCGCGCATCGTGTCGGTGTCGGCGTCGCCTCAGCCGCAACTCGGCGTCGAGGTGTCGGACAGCGAGATGGTCGCCGGGGTGACTCGTTCGTACTCCCTGCAGGTCGACGGGCTCGACGACACTTCGCGCGTGTACGCCGAATGTGAGAGCGGCCAGACCCAGCTCGCGCCCGTGGCGGTGCGCCCTGGCGAGGCCGGCCGGGGGGTCACGGTGCAGCGGGCCGGTCCGGGTTCGCTGTTCCTGACCATCGAGCCGGGTGCATTCGCGACCCCGGGTTGTTCGCTGGCGTTGCGCGTCCGCAACGATGTGGAAGGCGATTCCCAGCCCTATAAGCTCGGCGCGGTGATCCGCCTGCCTCGAATCGAGCGCTTCGAATTCGCCGATGAGCGTGCCGGAGAGTTTCTGTACTACGCCACGCTGCACGGCGCGGATCTCGACACGATCGAGAAAGCGGGCTGGTCGGCGGAGGAAGGACACTCCGTCGCCGGACTCCCCACGCCCGATGCGGCGCAGCCCGGCCGCCAGACCCTGCGCATCGTCCTGCCATGGCCGGCGCCGTCGCCGCGTGCGCCGCTCTACATATTCCTGCGGGGAGAAGGAACCGGCCGGCTCACGAACGCACGCCTGTGAACAACATGTGGCGCACGCACTCCTGCGTGCCGCGTCGCCAATCCTGGCGACGCTTGGGCTTGGTTTCTGCCACCACACAATTCCCACGCGGCGCAGGCCTTTCATGACACTCTGGGGCCCACTGCTTCTCCTCGCCCTCACTTTTGGCGCACCCGCCGTTCGCGCCGCGGAATCGGAGCGCCAGGGCCGCCGGACGATCGGCGTAGCGCTCTCGGGTGGCAGTTCCTTCGGCCTCTCCCACATCGGCGTCTTGAAATACTTCGAGGAACATCGCATCCCGATCGATTTCATCGCCGGTACCAGCATGGGTGGTCTGGTTGGCGGGTTTTATGCCACCGGGGCCACAGCGGAAGAATTGGAGAGGTTTGCACGGACAGTGCCCTGGGAGAAGGCGCTCGCGGCCGGGCTGTCATTCGAAGGGCTCACCTTCCGCCGCAAGGAGGACCGGCGCGAGTTCACCAACGAAATCGAGTTCGGCCTGAAAGGCGGCTTCCGGCTTCCGCCGAGCCTGCTGTCCGGACACGAGATCGGGCTGCTGATCAGCCGGAGCGCCGCGCCCTACGAAGACTTGGCAACCTTCGACGGCTTGCCGACGCCGTTCCGGTGCGTGGCGGTCGACCTGATCCGGAAAGAACAGGTGGTGTTCTCGGACGGGTCGCTATGGTACGCGCTGCGGTCGACTATGTCGCTGCCGGGCGTCTTTGCGCCGGTGAATTATCGCAATAAGCTGCTGATCGACGGCGGCGCGCTAAACAATTTGCCGGTGGACGTGACACGGTCGATGGGTGCCGATGTGGTCATCGCGGTGATGCTCGAATCGCCGCCGATGGACCGCGCGGAACTGGAGACCCTGTTCGGGGTCGCGCGGCGGTCGCTGGATGTCATCGTCACCGGCAACGAGCAGCGTAACCTGCGGCTGGCGAACATGGTCGTCGCCCCCGACCTGCGCGGCCTCAACCAGGCGGATTATGGCCGGTGGGAGGAGTTAATCGCGCGCGGCTACGAGGCGGCGGCCCGCCAGCACCGCTTACTGGCGCGGTTTGCGCTGCCCGAGCAGGAGTGGGCGCGCTACGTCGAGGCACGCGAAGCGAAACGCCGCCGTGAGCCCCGGTCCATCGAGTTCGTCAACGTCGTCGGCATTCCCGCTACGCGCGCCGTGCCCCTGGCCGCCGACCTGTACTCGCTCGTTGAGTCGCCCTTCGCCCGGCCGGCGCTGGAAGACCGTCTCGATCTGATCGCCGGCCTCGGCCCTTACAGCCGGGCGCGGTATGGCTTTGTCCGGCAGCGCGGCGCCGAGGGGCTGATCGTCG
This sequence comes from uncultured Solibacteraceae bacterium, assembly GCA_964413655.1. Taxonomy (GTDB): domain Bacteria; phylum Acidobacteriota; class Terriglobia; order Bryobacterales; family Bryobacteraceae; genus CAYPUQ01. The sequence continues at coordinate 29,326 of CAYPUQ010000023.1, forward strand.
ATGTGAATCGCAAGACCTACGGTCCGCCGTTCCTGAACCTGGGCATTCTCCTGGAAGCTATCGACGTGAACGAACTGCGCGCCAATATCGGCGGACGGGCGACGTTTCACGACTTTCTGTCGCCCAGCTCGGAGTTGCGGACCGATTTCTCGATCGGACTGCACAGCTTCCTGCGTGGCGAGTATTACCGGCGGCTGCCGTACTCCCGCTGGTTCGTTGCGCCGCGCGCCTTCATCGAGCAGGACCGGTCGGACCTGTTCGAGCGGCGCAGCCGGAGAGCGACGCTCAAATTCCGGGAGGCCGCGGCCGGAGTGGACATGGGCTACACGTTCCAGCGCACCATGGAGTTCCGCGCCGGCTACCTGTACTCGGACCAGAAGCTCCGCCCCTCGACGGGAGCGCCTGGGTTCTCCGATATCGACTCCGCGTTTCACATCCTGCGAACGCGCTTTGTGTACGACGGGCAGGATAGTCCGGTGCTGCCGCGCAAAGGGTCGCGGTTGCTCATGACGCTCGACTACCGGAAAGCGGCCAACGGAGTGAATTCCTATCCGGTCGCGGCCGGCTTATTTCAACACGCCACCGAACTGCATCCGCGAACGACGCTCGTGACGACGTTGCGCGCTGCCAGTACTTTCTCCGCCGACCCCGTGGCGCCACCCTTCGAACTCGGCGGCGCGTTCAACCTCAGCGCGCTCGGCCGCGGCCAGTTGCGCGGCAAGCATTTCTACTATGGCTCTGCGAATGCGTTGTGGCGATTCACCGGAAATCCGAACAGCGCCCTCTACAAACTGCACGCGTCGCTCGCCTACGAAGCCGGCCACATGCTGGACGAGATCAACGGACAGGGCCGTCTCCATTCGGGCGCACTCGGCTTCCTGTATCCCACCCCGGTCGGCGCCGTCTACCTCGGCGGCGCCTTCGGCGAATCCGGCTTCCGCAAACTCTTCTTCCGCTTCGGCCGCGTCTTCTGAACCCTGCCAAAAACACGTGGCGCACGCACTCGTGCGTGCCGCGTCGCCACTCCTGGCGACGCCTCGATTTTCTACATTTTCGGTGTTGCTTGTGCTGCGGCCATCGCCCCGCCCGTGACGGCGGGCAGCCGCTCTTCTTCCTGCCCGGCGGCCCGCGTCTCGTGCCTGCCAGCCAGCCCGGCGCCGGCGCGCTCTTCCTGAACTGCGACGGCACCTCACGACCCGGGACGCCACTGCCGGTCTGCGCGCCGCCGGCCATGAGTGTATCCATGTCAGCGAGATCGGCATGTGGCTGGCGAGCGATGAGGAGATCATCGTGCCGATTGAGGCACTCGGGGTCGCAACGCCATTTATGGGGAGTGATTGGTCCTACGGGAGGTCCGCGAGTTGTTCAACCG
>CAYPUQ010000024.1:0-24589 GCA_964413655.1 uncultured Solibacteraceae bacterium
CGTGAGGCGGTGCGAACCGCGTTAGAATAAACGGCACAAAGCCGTGGCCGCGACCGTTCGCCTCCAGGACCTTGTCGACGCATTGGAGATGCAGTTCGACGAATACCCGTCCTATCTGGATCTCGACACCGGCCGGGTCGCGACCATCGCCCGGGACCTCCTTCGCGCAGCGGAGGAGTCCGACGAGGAGGTCGAGGATCATGCGGATCCTTCCGGCGAGGACGACGATGAATGGGAGATCGCCAAGCGAATTGTCTTCACGAACCGCTTCAGGAAGCTGCCTTCGAAGTACGACGTTCACGAGTGGGCGATCATGGAGAAGTTCTCTTACGAACAGAGGTCCGAAACCGTTCGCCAGGATCTGCTGAACGCCGTCCATGGCGGGGGCGCGTTCCGCTATTTCAAGGACCGAATCCGCCTGCATGGCATCGAGCAGAACTGGCATTCATTTCGTACAGAAGCGCTGAAGCAGATCGCGATCGACTGGTGCGAAAAGAATGAGATCGCCTGGAGGTGACGGGGTGGGGCAGGCCGGAACCTGCCCCACCTTCGGAATCTAGAACGCGTATCGCAGAGCCATTTGGATCTGGCGCGCTGGCGTGGCGCTGGTGACCGTACCAAAGGCCGATGAGTTGAAGTTGTTGCCGGGGTTGCCGAAGTTCACGTGGTTCGGCATGTTGAACATCTCCGTCCGCAACTCCAGGTTGTGACCTTCGCGGATGCGAAACGTCTTGCCCAAAGAGACGTCCCACGTGTGGCGTCCGTCGGCGTCGACAATAAACGCTCCGGCGTTGCCGTAGGTATAGATCGGCTGTAGGACAAACGCCTGCGTGTCGAACCAGGGAACGCTCGGATCGCGGTTGAAGCCCCCGATGTTGGGGTTGCGAATCACGTTCGGCCGCTGGTAAGTGCGGCCGACGTTGGCGCGGTCCTGACCGACGACGACGTTGATCGGCGCGCCCGTTTGAATGCGCGCGATACCCTCGACCGACCAGCCGCCGAGGATGAGGTCGAGTCCCCGGCCCCAGGCGGCGCCGAACGGCCTCCCTCTCCCAAAGGGCAGTTCGTAAACGTAGGCGAGTTGGAAGATGTGCCGGATGTCGATGGAGGCGCGCGAGTAGTCGGCGCGTTTGTTGAACGGGTCCTGGGTCTTCCACTCGGCGAGCGACGACTGGTCGTCCATCGCCCGGCCCCAGGTGTAATTGGCGTTGAGCTGCAGGCCCCGGCTGAAGCGTTTGATCAGTTTGGCCTGGAAGGCATTGTAGTTGGAGCCGTACTCGTTAGATCCGCCATCGAGGTCGCCGAAGTTGGGGAGCAGGCGGCGCGGCTGGACGGCGCCGGGGCCGGGGGTTAACGCGGAATTCAGCGCCGTATAGCCGACCTGCTTCTTGTTCGAGGTCCCGATGTAGGCAAGATCGAGCGTCATGTCGTCGATCAACTGGCGCTGGATGGTGAAGTTCCACTGCTGCGAGTAAGGCGTGCGGTTTTCGGGGTTCTGCGGCCAGCCGCCGATGGCGGCCGTGTTGGAGAACGGCGGGCCGGCGTCGGTGATGGCGAGGTCGGGCCGGAGTCCCGTGTTGGCGACGAACACCTGCTGCACCGTGAACGGCCAGAACTTACGGAGGTCCTGCAACTCCTGAACGAAGGTGGAGTTGTAGAAGATGCCGTATGCCGAGCGAACGACGGTCTTGCTATCCACCTGAAACGCGAGGCCAACGCGGGGCGCGAAATTGTTGTAGTCGTTCTGAATCAGCGCGCGGCCGAACCCTTCGGTCTTGGCGGGACTGTTGCGCTGGCCCGTGTCGGGATCGATCTCGGGGTTGGTGGTGGCCCACAGCAGCGTGCCGTAGTATTCGCCGGTCTGCGGGTTGCGGCGGACCCAAAGGTTGCCCAAGCGGTCGGTGGTGTCGTAGGGCGCGTTCTGATACTCGTAGCGCAGTCCGAGGTTGACGGTGAGCCGGTTGTTGACCCGCCAGTCGTCCTGCACGAAGAACTGGCGGGAGAAGATGCGGCCTTGCGTGAGCGTGTTGCCGTCGCCGCGGCGGATTTCCGTTGGATAGCCAAGCAGCATGGTGGCGAAGCTGTGCCCGGAGTTCGAATCGGTGCCGAGTTCGGTGAGCCGCCGGTCGAAGTTGGCGTTGCCGTTCATCGGGTTCGAGGTATTGGTGAAGAAGTGGCGGTGCTGGTAGTTGACGCCGAACTTGAGCGAGTGGCGGCCTACCACCTTCGAGTAATTGGCGATGGCCTGCCAGATCTTGTCGTTGGTGATGTCGCCGCCGCCGCCCACGCCGAACTCGCCCACGGCGGAGAAGCTGGGAATGGGATCGAAAAGCACATCGCGCTGGTACATCTGGATGCCGGTGCGATCGAAGAACTCGCCGCGAGTGATGCGGCGATTCAGCGTAGCGCCGGGGTTGTTCGGGAAGTTGTAACCGAACTTGACCTCGAGCACGGCGGTGGGGCCGAAGATGTGGTTCCAGTCGGCGGCCAGGTTGCGAATATCGAAGCGAGTCTCGCCGAACAGATTCGGGTTGGAGTTCGGGTTGAACTGGCCGACGTTCTGGTGCATGTACCGGAAAAAGACGTTGTCCTTCGAGCTGAACTGGTGGTCGGCGCGGACCACCCAGAAGTCGCGGTCGTTGGCGTTGGATTCGGTGTTGAGCAAATTGTTGTTGAGGCCGGGCTGGTTGGGCAGTGGCATCATGGTGTCGAGCAGGAAGCCGATGCCCGGGTGGATGCGCGACCGCGGAATCTGCCTGTTGGCGAAGGGCTGGCGGAGGGTCGCGCCGCCGGGGCCCTCGGTGGAGGTGAGCGGGTCGTAAATATTGCGCGACTGCTGGGAGAAGTCGCCATCGCGTTGCGCCTGAATGGGCGTGGTGCTGAGCGCGGTGCTGCCGCGCCGCGAGCGGAATCCTTCCCAATTGACGAAAAAGAACGTGGTCTCGCGGCCGTTGTACAGTTTGGGCAGCACAACCGGCCCGCCGAGCGCGAAGCCGTACTGGTTCTGCCGGAAGGGCACTTTGCCGCGATCGGCGCGATTCGCAAAAAAGTCGTTGGCATCGAGTTTGTCGTTGCGGAAGTATTCGTAGGCGCTGCCGTGGAGGTCGCGGGTGCCGCCTTTGATGGCGAGATTGACATTGGCGCCGGCCGAGCGGCCGAACTCGGCGGACGTGTTGTTGAGAACGCGGAACTCCTGGATGGCGTCCATCGGCGGAGAGCCGCCGGGAGAGTTCATCATCATGAAGTTGTTGTCCACGCCGTCGATGGTGAAGTTATTGTCCTGCCGCCGTTGGCCGTTCACCGAGATGAGCTGCGTACCCGAGAACGTGCCGCGGGTTTGACTGCCGCCCTGGTCGCTGGTGCCGGGCATCAACATCATGAGGCGGGTGAAGTTTCGCCCGTTGACTGGAAGTTTGGCGAGTTCGGTGCTGGTGACGGTGCCGCCGACCGAGGCGTCCTGGGTTTGCAGAATCGCGGCGGCGGCCGACACTTCAACGGTCTCGGTCACCTGGCCGACCTCGAGCTGGAAGTCGACCTTAACGTTGGACGCAACTTCGAGCACTACATTGGGCGCCACCTTGGTGCGGAACCCTTGCATCGAGGCCGAGACCTCATACGTGCCGGGGTTGAGCGGGAAGACGCGGTAGTTGCCGACGGCATCCGTCGCCACGGTCCGGCTTACGCCGGTGGCGGTATTTCTCACCGTAATGGCGGCGCCGGACATAGCCGCGTTCTGTGGATCGACGACCGTGCCGACGAGAGTGGCGTTGGTGGTTTGCGCCCGGAGCGCGGGCGCGGAAAGGAATAGCGCGGCGGCGCCCAGCACCGCGGCGTGAAGGAACCGGCTCATCGTTGAAAGCCCCTTTCTTCAACGTGACAGTTAGCGATTAAGTTCGAGGCGCCGCGCGAATCCCAGATCGCCTGCCGCCGGACACCCCGTCTGCCTACGTTACAGTTAACGTTTACTGATTCTGGAAGCTTATGCTAGAAAGGTGTCTGTGTCAAGGCCCATCGGGTCCAAGCAATCGGCGGAGATTCCTTCGCGGCCCGTGCGGCTTAAGGATATCGCCCGGGAACTGAACGTTTCGATCGTCACCGTTTCGAAGGCGTTGCGCAACCACCGGGACATCAGCGAGGCCACCAGGAAGCGGGTACTCGAAAAGATCGATGAGTTAAATTACCGTCCCAATCTGATGGCGCGCGGGCTGGTGACGCGGCGGTCGTTCATCGCCGGGCTGGTGGTGCCGGACCTGACTCATTCCTTCTTCGCCGACGTCGCGCGAGGTGTGGCAGCCGTGATGCATCCCAAGGGTTACCACGTGGTGATCGCCAATACGGACGACGACCCGAAGATCGAGCAGGCGGAAGTGCAAATGCTATTAGCGCGGCGGGTGGATGGGCTGATCCTCGCCAGCGCGCGAAAGAAGGAGCACACGGAGTCGCTCGACGATCTGCGCCGGCTGGCGATTCCGGTCGTGCTGATCGACCGCTTGTTGCCGGAAGTGCCGGCGAGCTTTGTCGGAGTGGACGATGAGGCGCTGGGCCGCTTGGCGACCGGGCACCTGATCGGGTTGGGGCGGCGGCGGATCGCGCACATCCGCGGCCAGCAGATTGTGAATGCCGAAGGCCGGCTGCGTGGGTTCCGGGCGGCGCTGCGAGACGCCGGGCTGCCGTGTCCGCCGGCGTTTGTGCTGCGCGGCGGAAATACCGAAGCAGAGGGCTACGAAGCGATGCGAAAGCTGCTCGGCCGGCGCCGGCGGCCCGATGGAGTGTTCTGCTTCAACGACCCGCTGGCGGTGGGGGCCATTCGCGCCGCGCTGGCGGCCGGAGTTCGCGTCCCGGAGGATGTTGCCATCATCGGCGCGGGGAACATTCACTACTCGGATTTTCTCAAGGTGCCGCTTTCGACCGTGGACCAGCAGAGCGGCGAGATCGGGCGAAGCGCGGCCCGCCTGCTGCTGATGCGGATCGAGTCGGAAGATCCCCTCCCGATCGAGCAGGTAGTCGTGTCGCCGCGGTTGGTGGTGCGGGAGTCAACCGCGGGAGCCGGGGCATGACCGCGCGACTGGCCGGACTGGCTCTCGTTTGTTGCGGTGTGGCGGGGGCGCAGGGGGTGGCGTCGCGCAATGTCACGGCGGCGCCGAGGCCGAAGCTGTCGGGGCGGCCGTTTCCGGTTACCTTTGTCGACGTCGCGCGAGATGGCGGCCTGACGCACCGGTTCGTCAACGGCGGCGAGACGGCCAAGAAGTACATCATCGAAGCCAACGGTTCTGGCGTCGCGTTCGTCGATGTGGACAACGACGGATGGCTCGATGTGTTCGTGGTCGGCGGGTCGATGCTGGAGAAGGTGCCGGTGGATTCGGTGAGCCGGTTGTACCGTAATACGCGCGACGGGAAATTCGAGGACATCACGGAACGGGCCGGCGTGGGCCGCCTGGGCTGGGGTGGCGGTGTGTGCGCGGGCGACTTCGACAACGATGGGTTGACCGATCTGTACGTGGCCTACTGGGGTCACAATGCGCTGTACCGCAACCTGGGCGAGGGGAAGTTCGAGGATGTGGCGGCGAAGGCGGGCGTAGCGGGTCCGGCGGCGGAGTGGAGTTCCGGTTGCACGTTCGCCGACTACGACCGCGACGGGAAACTCGACCTGCTGGTGACCAGCTACCAGGAGTTCGACCTTGCCAAGGCGCCGCCGCCCGGTAAGTCGTCGAACTGCGAATGGAAAGGGATGCCGGTGTTCTGCGGGCCGCGAGGACTGCCTTACGGCCGGGTGACGCTGTACCGGAACCTGGACGGCGGCCGTTTCGAGGATGTCACGAAGGCGAGCGGTGTGGCCGAAGCGCGCGGGTTCTACGCGTTCACGGCGGTGGCGGCGGATTTGAATGAAGACGGGTGGGTGGATCTTTACGTCGCGTCGGATTCGACGCCGAGTCTGCTGTTCCGGAACAACCGGGACGGAACGTTTTCCGAGATCGGTACGGAGGCGGGGGTGGCCTACAACGAGCACGGCTTCGAGCAGGGCGGCATGGGCGTGGCGGTGGGCGACGCGAATAGCGATGGACGCCTGGATCTCATGAAGACCAACTTCGCGGGCGACCATCCGAATCTGTATCTCAACCAGGGGCAGGGGATCTTCGAGGATCGCGTAATTCCGGCCGGCCTGGGCGTGAATCCGCAGTATGTCGGCTGGGGCGTCGGGTTCGTGGACCTCGACAACGACGGCTGGCCCGATGTCTTTCAAGTCAATGGGCACGTGTATCCGGAGTTGGGCGAGGGGAAGAGTGGCGAAGCGTACCGGAATCCGCGACTGGTTTACCGGAACCTCGGCGGCGGACGCTTCGAGGATGTCAGCGAACTGGCGGGTCCAGGCGTGGCGGCGCGACATTCGAGCCGCGGGGCGGCGTTCGGCGATTTCGATAACGACGGCGACATCGACGTTCTCGTCATGAACATGGGCGAACCCCCGTCGCTGCTGCGGAACGATTTGAAGAGCTCGAACCATTGGGTGCGCCTAAGACTGGAAGGGAGCGAGTCGAACCGGAGTGCGATCGCGGCTCTGGTCGAGTTGGAGGCCGGCGGGCGGAAGCAGGTACAGGCGGTGCTGAGCCAGTCGAGTTTCCTTTCGCAGAACGATCTGCGTCTTCATTTCGGCCTCGGCGGCGCGGATGAGATCGAACGGGTGTCGGTGCGGTGGCCAAACGGGAAGGCCGAGCAGTTCAGCGGTGTGAAGCCCGGCGCGACATGGTGTCTGGTGGAAGGCAGCGGGGAAGCGAAGTCGTGTCCGCCCGCGCGGTAGTCCTGGCGCTGTTGTTGGCCGGTGCGGCACCGGCCGCCGAGTCGGCGGCGGAGTTGTCGGCGCGCGCACAGCAACTTGCCGAGGTGCGACAGTTCGCCGAGGCGGAGAAGTTGTGGCGGGAGGCGCTACGCCACGACCCAGCCTTCTACCCGGCGCTCTTCAACCTGGGCCTGATGTTGTACTCGCAAGATCGCGACGCCGAGGCTGAGGAGATGCTGCGGCGGGCATCAGAGGCGGAACCCAGACAGTTCAACGCACCGTACCTGCTGGGGGCGGCCCGGTCGCGGCAGAACAAGGTGGATGGCGCGATTCGCGCTTGGCGGCAGGCGCTTGAGTTACAGCCGGATAATGCGAAGCTCCTGTCGATTCTGGCAGTGGAATACGGCAAGGGGCGCTATTTCCAGGACGCAGCGCGGACGGCGCGGCGAGCGCTCGAGCTGCTGCCAAAGGACGAACGCCTCTATTATCTGGCGATCAAGAGTTATCAGGACGGTGGGGACGCGGAGGCAGCGTTCGCAGTGGCGGCGGAAGCGGTTATGCGCTTCCCCGAGTCGCCGCGTGCGCACTTCGAGTACGGGTTCCACCTGCAAAAGCTCGGGCGCTTGGAAGCGTCGATGGAGCACCTGCGGAAGGCGATGGAGATGGACCCGCGGTACGAGGAACCGCCTTTCTTCCTCGCCGATCTGCTGGTGAAGCAGGAGCAATACGCGGAAGCGATTCCGTTCCTGCGGAAGGCGATCGAGATCCGGCCGGACTACGTGCCGGCGCGGGTGCTGCTCGGGCGCGCATGGATGAATTTGCAGAAGTGGGATGAGGCGGTGGCCGAGTTAAACGAAGCCATCCGGCAGTCGCCGGATCATCCGCAGCCGTGGCTGCTGTTGTCGCAGGTCTATTTCCGGTTAGGCGACGAAGCCAAGGCGCGCGAGGCCCGGAACCGTTCGTTAGAATTGCGGCGTCAGAATCCCGAGGTGATGGAAGCGGTACAGGGGCGGCCGTTCCCAGAGCGGTAGCACTTGGTGCGAACACTGACGTCTTCTCCAACGTCACCCCGCACCCAACGATCGAAGATGCCCGGCGAGATCGGATGTCTGGAGTTCCGGCACTCTTCCAGGCCGGCGGTGCGGCGCGTTTCCCGTGCGCGACGAGCACCACCCAGCGCGCCGATGATCTCACCATGCCGGACTTGTGGTCATTGGCAGGAAACGCGCGAATCGACAACGGCGCTGTGGGATCGAGCCGGCTCATCACGGGCGGACCGGACGCGGGCACGCCATAGATGCAGGAGGTTAGTTTCGAACGTGTTCATGGTGGAGCGCGTAGCGTCCACGGCTCCGCCCAGGCTAACTACCCCGCTTCGGCCAACTCCTCAGCCAAAGGTAGCATCGCCTCCCACGCGCGGTCGCGGACGAGGATAAACAGTTCCTCGCGCAGCAGTTCGTAATCGGTCAGTGAGGGGAACACGGCGTGGGTTTCGTGGCCGCCGATTTGCAGGTCGACGTTGCGGTCCTGGCTCACGCTGAGTGAGATATTCACTCCGTCGCCGTTGAGCGAGACCGCGTGCAGGCGAGCGCGCGGCGCGGATTCAAGGTGCTGGAAGGTAACATCCAGCTTGCGGCCGGTGGCGGCGCGCAGCCAAGCGGCGAAGTAGCACGCCGACATCGGCAGGTGCGCGCCGTCCCAGGCTATGTTGACGCGCGAGATCGCGCCGAGACGGTCGAGGTACTCCGGGTGGTCGAACACCTTCGCAATGGTCTCGCGCCAGCGGGTGAGGCGGGTCCAGGCGAGATCGGCCACGCGATAGCCGAGCCCGCGGAGCGCCTCGATGAGTTGCAGTTGCGCCCCCAAGTCCGGCACGCCGGCCGAATCCAGAATCACTTTGCCGGCCAGTTGCAGCACGGGCCGGAAGTCGCCCAGCGCGAGCAGTTGCGGCGACCGGCACCACAGCACCACCGGCAGGTCGGGCGCAACCAACCCGGCGGCGAGCGGCGCCACCTCGGGCAGCGACCCAGAGCAGAACGAGATCTCGATATGTTCGCAGCAGATCTGCTGGCGGCCGCCGAACGGCATCCAACATTGCGCGTAAACGCGGGCATCGAGTTGCCGGCCCTGCCCGGGCATCAGCCGCAGGACCACGGCCCGGCTCGGATGGTCGCGCATCAACTGCGCGAGCGTTTCGGGAACGGATTGCGCGTCCTCCTCGCCCTCGGCCGCCACCAGCAGCGTCATCGAACAGGAGCGCAGCACACCGCCTGACTGCTCGGCCTCCTGCCCGAGTTTGACCCACAGCTCATCCAATTCGCGGAGAAGCTTGTCCGGACGAATCGCGGCGGCCATCAGGGGATCCTCCACTCGTGGCCGCGCCGCGCCAGCATCTCATCGGACTCGCGTGGTCCCCAGGAACCGCAGGCGTAATTCGGAAAGTCGAACCTGCGATTGCCCCAATCGTCGATGATCGGCTGCACCGCCTTCCAACTCGCCTCCACCATATCCTGTCGCGTGTACAGCGTGGCGTCGCCGGTGAGCGCATCGATCAGCAGCGTCTCGTACGCCGACGGCGAGCGGACACCAAAACTCGACCCGTACTTGAAGTCCATTGACACTGGCCGAAGGTTCATGCCGCTGCCCGGCTGCTTCGACAGGAACCGGAGCGAGATGCCTTCCTCCGGCTGGATGCGGAGAACCAGCAGATTCGGACCACCCTCGTTGCCGCCATTGGAATCGAACACCGCGTGCGGCGCGGAGTTGAACTGGATGGCGATGTCGGTGATGCGCTTGGCAAGACGCTTGCCCGACCGAATGTAAAACGGCACACTGGCCCAACGCCAGTTATCGACGAAGAACGCCGCCGCGGCGTAGGTGTCCGTTTGTGCATCAGGCGCGACGCCGGGTTCCTCGCGAAAGCCCACCATCCGTTCGCCGCCGGTGGCCGCGGCGCCGTACTGCCCGGCGACTGCGTGTTCCGGAACCTCCTCCCGCTTCATCATGCGGATGGACCGTAGCAGTTTCGCGCGCTCGTCGCGCACGGATGCCGCTTCGAACACCGCCGGCGGTTCCATCGCTATCGTCGCCATCACTTGCAGCAGATGATTCTGGATCATGTCGCGGAGCGCGCCGGCTTCCTGGTAGTACGCGCCGCGGCCCTCAACCCCGATCGACTCGGCGGCGGTAATCTGCACGTGGCTGATATAGCGCCGGTTCCAGAGCGGCTCGAAGATGCCGTTGCCAAAGCGGAACGCCAAAATGTTCTGGACCGTCTCCTTCCCGAGATAGTGGTCGATGCGGTAGACCTCGTCCTCGGGGAAGACCTGGTGAACCTGTTCATTCAGTTCGCGCGCGCTTTCGAAATCGTGGCCGAACGGTTTCTCGATAACAAGGCGCCGCCAGCCGCGTTCGGCGCGTGCCAATCCTGCCGCGCCGAGCCCCTCAATGACGGGTGCATAGTGGCTCGGCTGTGTGGAGAGGTAAAAAAGCACGTCCTCGCCGATGGGCCGGGACTGGCTGATTCCTTTCAGACGCCCGGCCAGTCGCCGATACAGTCCGTCATCGCGAAGGTCGCCGGCTTCGTAGAACAGACCAGCCGCGAGATCGTTCCACACCGCCTCCTCGAACGGGGTGTCATCGAGGAACTGCTCGACGGACTCGCGCATCTTCGCGCGGAACTCCTCGTCCGGCATGTCCGTGCGCGAATTGCCGATGACCGAAAAGCCCGCTGGCAGACGGCGTTCGAACGCCAACCGGTAGAGCGCAGGCAGCAGTTTGCGGCGAGTGAGATCGCCGTTGGCCCCGAAGATCACCATCGCGCATGGCCGGACCGAACGTTGGAAGCGCACGGGATCCTGGAAGGGGTTGGCGACCATGAATCACAGCGTAGCATGGGGTCTTCGCGGCCCCGTTCCTGATACTATATTTGGCGCGATGTTGCGCAGAGACTTCCTCAGCCAGACTTCGGCGGCCGCCGTGGCGGCGCTATTGCCCTCCTCGGCGTGGGCAGATCCGGACTCGCGGCAGGCGACTGGCCTGAAGGTAGGCGAGGTCACGCCGGAGTCGGCCATCGTTTGGATGCGCCTCACCGAAGGGCCCGAGCGGCGCAGGGACGGCATCGAGCGGCGCGGCCGGCCGGAGCCGTTTCCAGCCAGCCTCAGCTACCGCGATTTGGAGGGATCGTGCCCCGGCGCCGCTGGCCGCGTCCGGTTGGTGTACTCGTCGCGGGAGGATCTGGGCGGCGCGCGGCGGACGCAGTGGGCCGATGTTGGGCCGTCCACCGACTTCTCGCACCAGTTCGCGTTACGAGATCTGAAACCGGACACTGTCTACTACTATTCCGCCGAAACCGCCGATTCCAGCGGCAAGGCGCACGCACCGCTAAGGGGCCGGTTCCACACAGCGATGCCGGCGGGCAGTCTGTCGCCCATGACGTTCGCGATGACCACTTGCCAGAAATACTCGCAGCTCGATCACGGGGATGGCTTCCACATCTACGACTCGATGCGGCATCTCGATCCGCGCTTCTTCATCAGCGCGGGTGACATCGTTTATTACGACAGCGACGACCCGCGCGCCACCAACGTCGAACTGGCCCGCTACCACTGGCAGCGGATGTTCAGCTATCCGCGCCACATTCGGATGATGCTGGATGTGCCGGGCTATTGGGAGAAAGACGACCACGATACGCTGAGCGACGACACCTGGCCCACGCGCGGCGGACTGCCGGACCAGAAGCTGACGTTCGAGGAGGGCCTGCGTCTGTTCCGCGAACAGGTGCCGATGGGTCCGCGCACTTATCGCACGTTCCGCTGGGGCAAGACGCTGCAGCTCTGGCTCGTCGAGGGACGCGACTACCGGTCGCCGAACGATATGCCCGACGGGCCGGACAAGTCGATCTGGGGCGTCGAGCAGAAGCAGTGGCTGATGAAGAGCCTGCTGGCAAGCGACGCCGACTGGAAGATCCTGGTCAGCCCGACGCCGATTGTCGGGCCGGACCGGCCCAAGAAGGCAGACAATCACTCCAACGAAGCCTTCTCCCATGAAGGGCGCGAGTTTCGCGAATGGGTGCGGAAGAGCCTGCCGGACAACTTCATCAACATCAACGGAGACCGGCACTGGCAGTACCATTCCGTGCATCCGGAGACGGGACTCCACGAGTTCTCCGTCGGACCGGCAAGCGACTCCCACGCGGCCGGAACGCCCGGCGAGGACAAGCGTTATCACCGCTTCCATCGCGTGAAAGGCGGATTTCTCCAGGTGGCCACCGAACGGAGGGGTCGTGAATCGCACGCCCACTTCCGGCTGCGCGACGTGATGGCGAAGGTGGTTTACGAGCACACCTTCAGCCGCAAGGTGTAGGACGGACTAAGCTGGTAGTCATGAGCGAACAGCCGAACGGGCAAGTCCTGGCCGTGATGACCGACGTGTTCTTCGCCGTGAAGATCCTCGACGCGGCAAAGAAAGAGGGAATGGCCGCGAAAATGGTAAAGACGGAGGAATCGGCCAATGCCGCCGTCCGCCAACGGCCGGAACTCGTCTTCGTCGACTTGAACTGCACGGAAATGGACACGGTCGGCCTGATTCGCGCTTGGAAGGCCGATGACGAATTGCGCTCCGTTCCCGTAGTCGGATTCCTGTCGCATGTGTTCGTTGAACTGAAGCAGGCTGCCGCCGAAGCCGGCTGCGACGTAGTGTTAGCGCGGTCCTCGCTTACGCAGAATCTTCAGGAGCTGATGCATCTGCACAGCCCCGCCAACCGGTGATGCGCGCGATCTGCGACGCATAGACGACCCACGGGATTGTCCAGTCCAGGGTGGACGCAGGCGCGTTCGACGCCACGGCGGCCAGTGTCCGCGCCGTCACGCGCAGCCGCCCGGTCGGCACAGAATCGGTCCAAAGGTGCCGCAATAGCTCCGCTGCCTTACGAGCGCGGCGGCGGAACGGATCGGCGAGTTTGATCCGCGAATACGGGAGATCGGCGAACTCGGGAAACGATCGCGCGATCACTTCCGTGTGGAACGTGTGATCGACGAACATTTCGCCGGGCAAGCCCGCAAGCAGCGACCAGAGATCCCGGTCCAGAAACGGCACATTTGCCGTTTGCCCGCGCGGCTGCAGTAGGACGAAGGTCATGGACGAGATATCTCGACGGGTCCGATTCCACAGGAAAAACGACCCGACGGGGTTGGGCGCATCGCGGTGTTTGCGAAGTTCGGTCCAGACGCGCTGGAGTACATAGTCGCGCGGCAGGTTCCGCCGCCGGATGATCTCCGGAACCGCCCCCGGGCCCACCATCTTGTCCGCGAGTTCGTCGAGGCGGTCTTTCCGGAACAGCGAAAGGTTCCACTCTTCCAGAAACTCACCGGCCGAAAGCACGTCGCCGGCCATCCCGTCCCACCACGCCCGGCCGTCGCGCTGGCGCGCCAGCGGCGCCAGCCAGCCGTGTTGAAAGGAAGCGAAATTGGTCTCGCGGTCCTTCCAGATTTCCGCCTCTATCACACCGGCGGGGGAAACCGGAATTACTCGATGCCGCACACCCACGCGCCGCGCCAGTTCAACGGCAACGGTTATTTCCTCCGGCCGCCGCGGACTCGTCACTGTCACCGCCTCCGATGGCAGCCTGCCTATGCGGTGCAGTTCGAGGAGGATGTGGCGGGAATCGCGGCCGCCGCTCAGGCCGATGATGCTGTCGGGTTCGCACCGGCGCCGGATGGCTTGGCGAAACAGATCGATGTAGGCGTCCATCGCCTGCTCGCGAGTCAGCGATACGGGTTTGGCCAGCAGCGGCTCCGGCCAGTCCTGCTTCACGCGGCGAAACGGAGTTTCCCCATCCAGAAACGTCGCGATGCGAAAGAAGACGTTCAGGGCGGCCGCATCGATTTCGGCCAGCGCCGGGTCGGCTTCAATCAGCGACAGCAGCCGCGGCGACATGGCGGCGGAACCCTCGACGCGAAAAAGCGGCACGAATCCGAACTCGTGCTCAAGGCCGTGGATGTTTTCTTTAGTGCGCAACGCCGGCAACCGCGGTGAACTCACGAACCCGATCAAGCACGGCAGCCGCCCGCCCGGTGTCAATCGACTGAGCCGCGAGTGAAACCCCCGAAACGAAATCGGCCGCCAGCCCGGCTGCTACCAACGCCGCGGCGGCGTTCACAAGAACAATGTCGCGTTGTGGACCGGGCCCGCCCGCCAACACGGCGCGTGCGATCCGCACATTGTCTTCCAACCCGCCGGTACGCAACGTGTCGAGCGATGCCGCTGGAATGCCAAAATCCGCCGGGCTGAGCACCCGCCGCAGTGCCTCTCCCTCGCGGATCTCATAAACCACGGTGTCTCCAGAAAGCGTGATCTCGTCCAGCCCATCCAACCCGTGCACCACAAAGCCGCGCACGAGGCCCAGCCGCGCAAGCGCGTGAGCCATCAGTTCGGCGGCGCGCGGAGAAGGCGCGCCCACGAGCTGCGCCCCCGCCCCGGCCGGATTCGTGAGCGGCCCCAGGAAATTGAATACTGTGCGCATCTTCAGTTCCAACCGCGCCGGCTGCGCGTGCTTCATCGCCGGGTGCAGCGCCGGAGCGAACAGAAAGCCAAAACCGGTCTCGCGAATGCACTCGGCCATTCGCGCAGGGTCCGTCAGGATCGTCACGCCGAGCCCTTCCAGCACATCCGCACTGCCGCAATGACTCGATATCGAGCGGTTGCCATGCTTGGCGACGCGCGCCCCCGCGCCCGCCACGACAAACGCCGCGACCGTCGAAATATTGAACGTGTTCGCGCCGTCGCCGCCGGTCCCGCAGGTATCGAGCAGTTGCTCCGGCGCTAGCCCGGTCTCCACGCGCACGGCCCGCGCCCGCATCGCGCGAGCGAAGCCATACAACTCGTCCGCGGTTTCGCCCTTCATGCGAAGGGCCACCAACATCGCCGCGAGTTGCGCGGTGGTGGCGCCCCCGGCGAACACCAGGTCCATTGCTTGTTCGGCCTCACTGGCGGACAGATGACCGCCGGATACGGCTTTTTCCAGGAACGGCAAAAAGGCCATGCTATAGTGTTGGGTTAATTGTCTTGCAATCCTAGCACAGGCTCAATCCTATGAAAATTCACGAGTATCAGGCCAAGGGGCTCTTGGCCAAGTACGGAGTCCCTGTGCCGCGAGGCGAGGTCGCCTACACCGTCGAAGAAGCGGTGGCGGCGGCAAAGAAGCTGGGCGGCGGTGTGGTGGTTAAAGCGCAGATTCACGCGGGCGGCCGGGGCAAGGGCGGCGGCGTGAAAGTCGCGAACGACGCCGAAGGCGCCGAACAGGTGGCCAAGCAGATTCTCGGCATGCGGCTCGTGACCCACCAGACAGGACCCGAAGGCCGCATCGTGCAGCGGTTGCTCGTCGAGGAAACGCTCCCGATTGATCGCGAACTGTACCTCGGCATCACGCTCGACCGCGCGCGCGGCAAGAATGTGTTCATGGCGTCGGCCGCCGGCGGCATGGACATCGAGGAAGTCGCCGCCAAAACTCCGGAACTGCTGCTCAAGGAGGCCATCGATCCGGGCGCCGGGTTCCAGTCCTACCAGGCACGGAAACTCGCCTTCGGCATGGGCTTGCCCGCCACTGCCGTTAGCGGTGCCGTGGCCGCCATGCGGGCGCTGGCACGCGCTTATGACGAACTCGACGCTTCGCTCGCTGAGATCAACCCCTTCGTGCTGACCACCGATGGCCGTGTGCTCGCCCTCGACGCCAAAATCACCATCGATGACAACGCCATGTACCGGCACAAGGACATCGAGGAGTTCCGCGACACGAACGAGGAGGATCCGCTCGAAGTGGAAGCCTCGCGTTTCGGTCTGAACTACATCAAGCTCGACGGCAACGTCGGCTGCATGGTGAATGGCGCCGGGCTCGCCATGTCGACCATGGACATCATCAAATACGCCGGCGGCATGCCCGCGAATTTCCTCGACGTCGGCGGCGGCGCCAGCGCCGACCAAGTGAAGAACGCGTTCCGCATCCTGCTGTCGGACGAAAGCGTGAAGGCGGTGCTGATTAACATTTTTGGCGGCATCCTGCGCTGCGACACACTGGCGCGCGGCGTGGTAGCGGCCGCGGAGGAACTGAAGTTCGGGATCCCCGTCGTGATCCGCATGGAGGGCACGAACGTGGAACTGGGCCGCCAGATTCTCGAGGAATCCGGTTTCAATTTCACCGTCGCCGAGGGCATGAGGGACGCGGCGGAAAAGGTAGTGGGGCTCGCAAAGGCATGAGCGTTCTGGTTAACGAGAATACGAAGGTCATCGTTCAGGGCTTCACCGGCAAGGAGGGGACCTTTCACGCGCAGCAGGCGATCGCCTACGGCACGGCGGTGGTCGGCGGTGTCACACCCGGCAAGGGTGGGCAGACGCATCTGGACCTGCCAGTGTTCGATACCGTCGCACAGGCCGTTCGCGAGACTGGCGCCAACGCGAGTGTCATCTTCGTTCCGCCGCCCTACGCCGGCGATGCCATCATGGAAGCCGCGGACGCCGGGCTGCCGCTTGTGGTGTGCATCACCGAAGGGATCCCGTCGCGCGACATGATCACGGCGTGGGAGTTCCTGCGCGGACGGAACACGCGCCTGATCGGGCCGAACTGCCCCGGCATCATTACGCCAGGCAAGTGCAAGATCGGCATCATGCCCGGACACATCCACCTGCCAGGCAACGTCGGCGTTGTGTCGCGGTCGGGCACACTGACCTACGAAGCGGTCGGGCAGTTGACCAAGCTCGGCATTGGCCAGTCTACCTGTATCGGCATCGGCGGCGACCCGATCATCGGCACCACCCACACCGATGCCATCCGCCTGTTCCACGAGGATCCCGGCACGCACGCCATCGTGATGATCGGGGAGATCGGCGGCGACGCCGAGGAGCAGGCCGCCGCGTACGTGAAGATGCATGTCACCAAACCGGTGATTGGTTTCATCGCCGGTCAGACGGCCCCGCCGGGACGTCGCATGGGTCACGCCGGCGCGATCATCTCCGGTGGATCGGGCAAGGCGTCCGACAAGATCGACGCGATGAAGGACGCCGGCATTACAGTCTGCGATACGCCGGCCGAGATCGGACAGAAGGTGAAAGAACGATTGAACTAGCCGTGGGGCAGGCCCTTGGCAAGAGTAGTCAGGAGAGCGTGAGTTTGGAACGTACGTTTGGAATCATCAAGCCGGACGCGGTGGCAGCCGGCTACACGGGCCAGATTCTGGCCGAAGTCGAAAAGAGCGGCTTCAAGATCGTCGCCCTGCGGCGGCTGCGGATCACCCAGCCACAGGCCGAGGCCTTCTACGCCGTCCATAAGGAGCGCCCCTTTTACCGGAGTCTGGTCACATTTATGACCGAAGGCCCGGTCGTCGTAATGGTTCTCGAGCGGGAAGACGCCATCGCCAAGTGGCGCGAACTGATGGGCGCCACCGATCCGGCCAAAGCCGCCGACGGCACCATCCGGAAGCAATTCGCCACGAATATCGAGCGCAACGCGGTCCACGGCTCGGACGCACCGGAAACCGCCGCCGTCGAGATCCCGTTCTTCTTCAAGACCGCCGAACTTCTGTAAGCGCTGCGCGGCCCGCCGAAGTATGATCGGGGGTGCAGTGATTGAGACAGTGCTCGTCGCCGGCGTTCTGCTGGCTGTTTTTGCATTCCCCGCCTTTCGCCATCGAGTGAGTCCGCTCGGTTCTTTCGAACGCGCCGGACTCTGTGCGTTGGGAGCGATGATCCTGCTGGGGCATTTCATCGGTCCCTCGACTCGAACGTTTCCATTCGTCGCCTGGAACATGTACTCCCGCGAGATGGCTGTTGACAGGGTCTACCACCGCGTCGTTGTCGTCGACGCCGCGGGGCAGTCTGTGCGCCTGGACATGAAGTATCCGGGAACGGGTCATCGCGCGCTCAGTCGTGGACTGGAACTTCTTGCGCGGCAGGTGCATGAAGCGGCAACCCCCGAGGAGCGGCGCCGGCGCCAAGCGGCGATGCACGGCCTGATCCGGGTGTTGGGCCGGCGTGAGATTACACCCGAGCGCTACCCCCTGCGCGTGCAACTGATTCGCGAGGAACTGGACGGAAAGCAGATCCGAACGGAGATGGAGGCCGAGGTGGTGCTGGCCGGAGACTCGCCGCCATGAAGGCGCACCTATTCGACCGCGCCTCCGCTGAAAGCCTTGGACTGGTGCGCATCGCGGTTTTCGGCTACTGGTTTGCTTCCTTCTGCCTGTGGCCCGTTTCGCGCATCGCGGATTTTCCCGCCGAACTGGTGACGCCCCGCGGCGTGCTTGGATGGCTGCCTGCGGACTGGTTCATCGCGTTGCTGTCTCCGGCCATTCTCACCGTGCTGCACATCGCCGCTATCACGTCCTGCGTCGCGGCGGCGGCGGGGTTGCCAGGCTATCGCGGGTGGGCAACAATCGCCGCTGCAACCGCCGTCATCGTCGACGGCCTGCGTAAGGGCCTGGAAGGCTATGTCAATCACAGCCAGTCGGCCATACTTTACCTCGCGATGGCACTCGTCTTCGTTTCAGCCGCCGATGGCTTGGCGCTACGCCGCCCAGGCCCGCGCCGCACCCGCGAGTATTATCGCGCGGCGACTACGGCGCTCGCGCTGATCCTCGTTGCCGGCTACTTCCTGATCGGTGCGCGGCGGTTGGCGGTCGGTCCAGGGGTCTTGTTCGACGGCTCCATTCAGGTCTGGCTCGCCACCCGCGCGCTCCGTCCCAGCGCTTACGGCATCCTGCTGGGCTGGCGCCTCGCCAATTTGCCCTGGGCAGCGCTGCCGCTGAAGCTGGGCTTCGCCGTCAGTACGCTGTTCGAAATCGCCTCGCCGCTGGTTGTGGTTTCCGACCGGTTCCGTCAAATCTGGCTGGCCGCGATTCTACTGCTCCATCTTGCGACCTTCCTGGGAATGAACATTCTATTCTGGCAAATGATGGTTCTAGATGTACTAATACTCTCTAGGGCCGGTTACTTGGCTAGCCCGAGTGAAATTGCATGGCCCGGCCGCTGGCTTTTCCGCCTTCGGTCGGCGGCCTGAGATTATATTTTCCTATCTCCGCGAAACGATTCCGGACCGGATTTCACTTTTTGCCGTGAGCATGACGTGTTCCGTCAACATCTGACGCGATAACAGATGAAGGACAACACGAGAGCGAACGCCAGGGTTTGTGGAGGAGGAGGATCTCGCGGCGTTTGTGCCTGTCCCGGCCGGTCTCATGGAGGAGTGAGCCGGTCCGGGGCGGCACACGGAGGAGGGCGCGGCGAGTCGCTATTGGCGGCCGGGTGAAACCCGGCCGCTTTTTTTGTTACACCCGCCCCAGAAACCAAAGGCCGCTCACCGCCGCCACGCAGAACAACGCCAATAGAATCTGCAACGCGCCCAGCGCGCCGCTCAACCCGCCGACCCACATCGCCCAAGCGAGATGGGCAACTCCTACCACCATCGCCAGCGGCTGTGCCCAAGCCGCCGCACCGAGCGCCGCGACATAGGCCAGCCAATTTCGGAACTGCTGGCGGTGAATCAGCGGAACCGCCAAGAGGCAGGAGATTGCGGCAAAAAACAGCGCCGGTACGGTCATAACGGATTCTACGGACCGGCGCGCTGCCGGACGGGCAGGCAAATTGCCGGTTCGAAACCCTTGGCGGCCGGCGGCGTCAGCGGCTGCCCGGCCGGTCCGCCTAGAAACCAGCGCAACAGGTAATCGTCTGACACCCGGCGCCGGAGCATTACCGACCGCCGCCGTTCCATCATCCGCCGGCGCAAGCGCAATACCGACGGAAACGCACGTAGGGAGGACTGTTCCCATATCAGGCAGCCGCCCAGCACCATCAGGTCGCGGCTCAGAATCGAGGCCCAGCAGCGCCGCCAAAGCGGACCGGTGAGATTCTTGATCTCCAACAGGAACCGGTTCTTCACGGAGTGCATGTTGATGTCGGCCGGCAAACTCCGGCGGTCCTTCGGAGTCACCCGCCGCACGTGGCCGCCGACGGCTTCCGGTGTGTACAGGCACCGCCAGCCGAGCAGTTGCGCCCGCCACGCTACGTCGGCGTCCTCACGATAGGAAAAGAAGTCGGGGTCGAAGAAATCCCCGGCGTAGGAAACGTCCTGAATCATGCTGCGCCGGTACATAGCCGCCGCGGCGCTGGCGCCGAAGACGTATTCGATGCGGTCGAACTGGCCGTGGTCCGGCTGGTCCCAGCCGCGGTCGAAGTGGCGGAGCGCCGGGGTGAAGTAGATCCCCGTGGAGTCGAGCAGTCGCGGCTCCCGCAACGCGACGCCAGGCCGCAGCGAAACCAGCTTCCCGCAAACCGTGCCCACGTGGTCGTCCAGTTGGGCCGCCGCCAGCAGACGGCCGAGAAACTCCGGCTGAAGCGCGGTGTCCGGATTCAGGACCAGCACCCACTCGGCTCCAGTCGCCGCGATTGCTTGGTTTTGGGCCGCGGCGAACCCCCGATTCTCCGCGTTCCACATCGCCCGAATTCGCGACCCGTACCGGCCCAGGATCTCGCGTGTCGAGTCCTTCGATGCGTTGTCGACGATTACAATCTCCTCCGGCGCTACCTCCTGATCGAATAGGGAATCCAGGCACCGCTGTATGTAACGTTCACTGTCGTAGGTGACAATCGTAACGGCGGCGCCCATCAAGTTGCTAAGATCCCCGTGACGGCCTTTTGCCTACAGGCCAGCCAAAAAATTTCACGGGGTGTCGTTGGCGGGCCGTCTCGCGGGTCTTAGATTGAGACCATCCGTTGCGCTCATGTCGTCGTTTAGTTTGCGGGAACAGCTTGGACTCCTGAGTGGGACCGGACGCACGGTGACCCTTCAGGAACAAGTGACACGTGCCTTCGAAGAGGCGCGAGACGACGTCTACCGCTATCTCGTGCTGCTCGGTTTGCAGCCGGCTCAGGCACAGGAAGCCACACAGGAGGTATTCCTTCGCCTTTACATCGCTCTACGCAAAGGCGACGAGATCAGGAATCATCGGGCCTGGATCTTTCGCGTGGCCCACAACCTCGGGTTGAAACTGCGCGCCCGCCAGAGTAACCAATTGCCGTACGACCCCGAGTTGGAACTCCGGCTATCGGACCCGGCCGCCAACCCGGAGCAAACGTTGGTCGACAAGGAACGCCGCTGGCGGTTGCACAAGGCGATCCAGGGATTGTCCGAACAGCAGCGCCGGTGCCTCTATCTCCGCATGGAGGGACTGCGCTACCCCGAGATTGGCGCGGCGCTCGGCATCAGCGCTTCCACCGTGGGCGAATTCTTGCGCCGCGCGATGGCCCGGCTGAGGAAGGTGTGCGATGAGTAGATTGCCGCGCACCCATCCCGGCGAAGAGCGGTTGCTCCGCTACGCCGATGGCGAATTGCCCTCCCGCGAAGCGCGCGCTGTCCGCCGCCACCTCGAAGCGTGCTGGGAATGCCGCACTGAATTGGATCGCCTGCAGAGCGCCGTCGGCGACTGCATGGACTACCGCCGCGAAGTGCTCCAGCGCCATCTGCCGCCGCCGCCCGAGCCTTGGGAGGACCTGTCAACCCGCTTCGAAGCCGCCGAGAAGGTACTGCGCCGGCGGTCTCTTGCCGCCCGGGTCGTGCCCTGGCTGCGCGCGCCGTTTGCGACGCCGAGCCGCTGGTTCCCAGCCGCCGCCACCCTGGTGCTGCTATTCGTGATTGCGATGGAGTTTCGCCGGCCTCCGTCCGTTCAGGCCGCCGAATTGCTTCGAAATGCTGTAGTCGCGGCCGAGATCCGCGAGCGGGCGCCGAGGACAATTCAGGTCCGCACGCCCAAGACGCGGCTGACGCGAAATCTCGGCCCCGCCGCGCAGGCATCCAGCACGGGAGAACTCGAAGCCGTCGCGGCTCTCTTCCGCGCCGCCCGCTACGACTGGGCGGATCCCCTCAGCGCGCGCTCCTACCTCGATTGGCACCAGCAATTACCCGAGCGCCGCGACGAAGTGTCACCCGACGGCGACTGCTACCAGATCCGCACCGTCACTCATTCGAGTGAGCTTGTGGAGGCGACCATCAAGCTGCGGCAGGACGACCTGCGCGCCGTCGAAGGCCGATTCCTCTTTCGGAACAGCGAGTGGGTGGAGATGACCGAACTGGCCGAAGAACCCGCCGCCGCCATCGCGGTTGCTCCGCCGGTTCCCGGACCGGACCTCGCCACCTCAAGAGCCGTCGAATCATTCCCTGCCGCTTCGGCCGCCGACGAAGTGGCCGTGCTGCTCACGCTGCATCGCCTCGGCGCGGATCTCGGCGAACCGGTCGAAGTCCGCCGCGAGGGCCACCAGGTTGTCGTTTCCGGCACCGGTGTGGACGCGGCCCGCCAGCGCGAAATCGCGGAGGCCCTCGCGGACCTGCCGCGAGTCGAAGTGGATTTCTCGCGGCTGGCTCCCCCTCCGCTGTTGCCCGAGCCGAGTCCGATCCGCACAGCGCCCGCCACTCCTCCGTCTGGCGGCACGCAGGCAGCACTCGAAGAGTACTTCGGCGGCCGGGCGCTGCTGGAACGCTTCGCGAACGACGTACTCGAACGGACCGACACGCTGATGGCGCGCGCACACGCCCTCCGCCGTCTCGAAGCCCGGTTCCCCGCCGGTCGCCACGAATTAGACGCCGCCGGGAGCAGGGCGCTCGCTGGCATCCGCCGGAACCACGCCGCGGCTCTTGCGCGGCAAGCCAAGGAACTCGATCAGTTACTCAATCCCCCGCTCACCGCCGCTGGCGCGGTCGCGGCCGGTTCGGGCCCTCCCCCATCGGTCACGGTGACTGAACTGTTCGACCGTGCGCGCCGCACCGAGCGTCTTCTGGCCGTCATGTTTGGCGGCGCGGCCGGTCCGGCGGCCAAGCCGTCCGAAGTGCTCGGCGCGATCGCAGAACTCAACACGGGCTCGCGTGTTTATCTGGGAAGGATCACAATAGAAGATCGGGATTAATTAAGACCTCTCATGCTGTCACGCTGCTGCCGGTTGTTCTTCCTCGCGGCGGCTGGGGTGCTCGTATTGCCTCTGCCGGCTCAGCAACCGGGGCACATCGGCGGATTGGTTCGCGACAGCTCACTGTCAGTGGTTCCCGGCGCGGCGGTCACGCTGGTCCATGAGGACACCGGCTTCCGGCGCACAACTCGATCCGGCCTCGATGGCGCTTACTCGCTCGCCTCGCTGCAGCCGGGCATCTACAAGGTGTTCGTCCGCAAAGAGGGCTTCCGCACCCTCGTGCGCTTCGGCGTCAAACTCGACGTCGCACAGTACGCGCGGCTCGACTTCACCTTGTCGCTCGGCAGCGTGCAGGAGAGGATCATTGTCGAGTCCAGTCCGCTTGTTCCGAACAGCGAGAACGCCTCCGTGGGAACCGTCATCGGCCGCGAGTGGATCGAGCGCATTCCGCTCAACGGCCGCGGTCTGGTGAGCTTGCTGGAGATGATTCCCGGGACGGTCGTCACCCCAGCCAGCCGCGGCGAAGCGGGCCAGTTCTCGGCGAACGGCCAGCGCCCGAATGCCAACTACTTCACGGTTGACGGCGTAGGCGTGAATACCGCCATCCTCGGCGGCGGCCAGCCCACCCACCCGGCCGGCGGGTCGCTGCCGGCCATGTCGGCGTTCGGCAGCTTTCATGGGATGGTGTCGCCGGAGGCGCTCGACGAATTCCGTGTGCAGACCTCGACATCCGTTCCAGAGTACGGCCGCCTGCCGGGGGCGCACCTGTCGCTCAGCACAAGGTCCGGCACGAATCGACTCCACGGCTCGCTTTACGCCTACGGCCGCCACCAAGCCCTCGACGCCAACGATTGGTTCGCGAATCACGCCGGCCAGTCGCGCGCGCCGCTGCGGTTTCGCGATACCGGCGGGACGCTAGGCGGTCCGTTACGCCGCGACCGGACGTTTTTCTTCCTGTCCTTCGAGGACCTGGCTCTGCGGCAGCCCGCCGCGTGGCGTGTCGCGGTCCCTTCCCTGAGCACCCGTGCCGGTGCTCCGCCGTGGTTCGAGCCGCTGCTGGCGGCATTTCCAGAGCCAAACGGTCCGCCGCTTGGGACTCTTGTCGACGAATGGATCGGCCGCAGTTCGCGCCCAGCCCAGCTCCGATCCTTCAGCGCACGCGCCGACCACGCTCTCACCTCGCGCGTCACCCTGTTCGGCCGCATCGAGAAGGCGCCGTCGTGGGCAGAGTTCGGCGGCCCGCAGGTGAACCGGTTCGCGCTCGACTCGCGCGGCGCCACTGTGGGCGTGAACGCCAATCTTGGCTCGGTGACGCAGGACTTCCGCGCCAGTGTTTCCTCCGCCGGCGCACAATCGCGATGGTGGCAGGACGCGAGGGGTCCCGAACCGAACTGTGAATTGGCCGACGTGGCGGGATACTTCGGACACAACCGGGCGGACTGCGCAACGTTTCTCCGCTTCGCGGTCAGCCACCTGGGACAGATCGCTTCAGGGTCCGAAGCCGATAGCTTTCAAGACCAGTGGAACGCTCTCTACGCCGTCTCCTTCCATCGCCGGTCGCACCACGTGCGAATGGGCGGCGATTTCCGGCGAATCTACGCCGCGCGGCCGCGGCCGGTGGGCAGTTTCGCCCTCATGGCCGACAGTCTGACGGACCTCCTGTCGCGCCGGAACTACTGGACTCTTTCGACGAGGCCCAGCGTCACGGACATGCGGATGCACGAGGTTTCGTTCTTCGTCCAGGACACCTGGCGCGTTCATCCGCGCCTGACGCTGAGTTACGGACTGCGTTGGGAAATCGCATCTGAGCCGGTGGTCACTTCCACCGTCGCCGCGCCGCCGGGGGCGCCGACGCCCTTCTATCCGTCTGTT
>CAYPUQ010000024.1:24689-30549 GCA_964413655.1 uncultured Solibacteraceae bacterium
AGTTACGGCTTCGACCCGGCCTTGCGGCTGCCGAGAGTGTGGCAGTGGAACGTGTCGCTCGAACACGCGTTGACGGGAAGCGATGTGGTTTCGGCGGGCTACATCGGCGCGGCCGGCCGTGGTCTGTTGCGGCGTGAAATCGATGGGACCGGCGGCTTCGGCCTGGTCAGCACTTCCATGGCTACCAACCACGCCGCCTCCGACTATCACGCATTCCAGGCGCAGTGGCGCCGGCGCCTCCAGCGCTCGATGCGCGCGGCGGTCTCCTACACCTGGGCGCACTCCATCGACACCAGTTCCACCGATTCCCTACTGCACTGGACCGGCTCCGGATCGGCCGCGCACACGGACCGCGGCTCGTCGGACTTCGATATCCGGCACGCCCTGAACGCTTCCTTCACACTCGACCTTCGCGCTCTCCGCGGCTGGTCGTTAGACGGAATCTTCCGCGCGCGGACCGGATTCCCGGTCACGGTGATGAACACCGAAAACACCATGGGCCTCACCTTTGCCAATGTCTTCCGTCCCGACCTGATCCCCGGTGTGCCAGTGTGGCTATCGGACCGGCACGCGCCCGGCGGCCGCCGCCTGAACCCCGATGCGTTCGCCCCGCGCCCGGGCTTCGAACAGGGCTCGCTCGGCCGCAACGCGATCGCCGGATTCGGCATGGCACAAATGGACGCTGCCCTACACCGCGAGTTCTCCCTCCGCGACCGCGGCCGGCTTCAACTCCGCCTGGAAGCCTTCAACCTCTTCAATCGCGCCAACCTCGCCGACCCCGTCCGCTTCCTCGCCAGCCCCTTCTTCGGCGAATCGCCCTCAATGCTGAACCTCATGCTCGGCACCGGCACTGCCGGCACCGGCCTCGCCCCCATGATGCAAATCGGCGGCGCGCGGTCGTTCCAAGTCGTGGTCCGGTTCCGGTTTTAAGAGCGGCTAGGCCGCGGATGACATCAGAGACTCACCTGCTCGCTTGAAGATCAAGTGGCAACTCCACCGGCCTGCCTGAAACGCCGTCCATCGCCGAGACTCGGCGCCCCCGGCCGTTCCCGTCCTCCGGTACACTCTCTCTTTATGCCCAATTTCCGAATCGCCGTCCTGGCGGGCGACGGCATCGGTCCCGAGGTCACCGGCGCCGCGTTGAGCGTCCTCCGCGCGGTGGAAGTCAAGCTCACGGACACCCGGTTCGACTGCGAAGAACTCCCGGCGGGCGCTGGCGAGTACCTGCGCGCCGGCAATCCGCTGCCCGATACGACGATGGCAAAGTGCCGCGAGGCCGATGTCATCCTGCTCGGCGCGATGGGATTGCCCACCGTTCGCTGGCCCACCGGCACCGAAATGGCGCCGCAGCTCGATCTCCGCGAGCAACTCGAACTTTACGCCGGCGTCCGCCCCATCAAGCTCTATCACCCCGAACATTCCCCGCTCCGCGACGCGAGGGTCGATCTCGTGATCTTCCGTGAAAACACCGAGGGCATGTTCTCCTCCCGTAAGAATACCTACGACCCGGCCGCGCCCGAAGTCTGCGACACGCTCCGCATCACGCGCCGCGCCTCCGAGCGCCTCTTCCGTGCCGCGTTCCGCGAAGCCGAACGGCGCCGCGGCCAGGTGACGCTGGTCGATAAGTCCAACGTCCTGCCGTCGATGGCCTATTTCCGCGGCATCTTCGACGAAATCGCCGCCGGGTTCCCAAACGTCCGCGCCGAGCGCATCTACGTCGACGCAACGGCCCTCTACCTGGTGAAGTCGCCCGAACGTTTCGACGTCATGGTGATGGAGAACCTCTTCGGCGATATCCTGTCCGATCTGGCCGCCGGTCTGGTGGGAGGGATGGGCATGGCGCCATCGGGCGATATCGGCGACCGGCACGCAATGTTCCAGCCATCGCACGGCTCCGCGCCGGATATCGCCGGCCAGGGAATCGCGAACCCAATCGCCACGATCCTCTCCGCAGCCATGATGCTCGACTGGCTGAACACGCCCGAGACCCGCCGCGGCGCCGCAATGATTCACGCCGCCGTGGAGCAGGTGTGCGCCGATCCCGCCAACCGCACCCGCGACCTTGGCGGCATGCTCGGGACACACGAAATCACCGAGAGGATCCTGGCCGCCCTGTGAAAAACGGATTTCGCGTCTACGACACGCACACGCACATCGGCCGGGCGCGCCACAGCGGACGCGTCTTCACCGCCGATCAAATGTTGCGCCACATGGATGCCTGCGGAGTGGATCGCTCGCTGCTCATTCCCTACCCCGTTGTGGAGGACCATCGGGAAGCGCACGACGAGATCGGCCGCGCCGTCCGTGAACACCCCGACCGCTTCTCCGGCTGCGCCTGCCTCTATCCCTTCATCCCGCTTGACGTGTTCCGCGACGAACTCCGCCGCTGCGTCGAGGTCCACGGTTTCCGCGCGTTGAAGCTCCAACCGCAGTACCACGGGCTGAACCCGATTTCGCCGCGCAACGACTTCTACTTCGAATCCGCCATCGAGCATCGCCTCCCCATCGTTGTGCATACCGGCGCCGGCGCGCCGTTCGCGCTGCCTTCGCTCTACATCCATCCGGCGCGCCGTTTTCGGGATCTCACCATAATCCTCGGCCACGCGGGCGGCAGCATCTACTTCGCCGAGGCCGCCGTCGCTGCCGCGGCGTGTTCGAACATCTACGTCGAACTGTCAAGCCTGATGCCGCACCACATCGCCGAGATCTTGCCGCATGTGCTCTCAAACCGCCTGATGGCGGGCTCGGATCTGCCGCTCAGCGTGGAAACCGAGATCGGCAAGATCTTCACGCTCGACATCTCCGACGAAGCCAAACGCGAGATCCTCTGGACCACCCCGCGGCGCGTGATCGACGGGGTCACAGAATGAATTCGCCCGGCCGCTACCTTGTCGTCGCGGGCCTGTTCCTTCTCTCGCTTATTACCTACATCGACCGCGCGGCCATCTCGTCGGTGAAGGAGCCGCTCTCGGCCGACCTCGCGCTCAACGATCAGCAGATGGGTGCCGTTTTCAGCGCTTTCGCTCTCGGCTACGCCATCGCGCAGGTTCCCTCCGGCTGGTTCGCCGACAAGGCCGGACCCCGGTTGATGCTGACTGCCGTGGTGACGGCCTGGAGCATCCTGACCGCGCTCACCGGCTGGGTGCAAGGACTGCTCGTCATGCTGCTGGTGCGGTTCCTGTTCGGAATCGCCGAAGCCGGCGCGTTCCCGGGCAGCGCGCGGGTGTTCTATAACTGGCTGCCGCGATCCGAGCACGGCCGTGCCAACGGCATCATCTTCGCCGCCGCGCGGCTCGGCGCTGCGTTCGCGTTCCCGCTCATGGCGTGGCTGCTCGCCTCCTACCATTGGCGGACCACGTTCTACCTGCTGGCGGTCCCGGGTCTGGTATGGGCGTTCTTCTGGGCGGTGTTCTTCCGCAACGAACCGGCGCAGCCGCCCGTCCGCGAGGCCACGGCGTCCGCCGCGCCTACCCGGCCGTTCGGCGAGATCTTCCGCTCCCGGCCGATGCTGTTCGCGATGACACAGTATTTCTTCGCCAACTTCACCACGTTCCTCTGCCTGTCGTGGATGAACCCGTACCTGAAAACGCGCTACGAACTTTCGGTGGCCGAGGCCGCCTACTACACCACCGCCATCCTGCTGATCGCCGCCACCGCGCAGTGGGCGACGGGCTGGCTGGTCGACCGTCTGTACCGCTCGAACCGGCGCGAATGGTCGCGGCGGCTGCCCGCGATGCTGGGCTTTTGCATCTCGGCGGTGGGCGCGGTTGCCATTCCGTTCGCGCCCACGCCGGCGGTTGCGGCCGCCTGTTTCTCGCTCGCCGCGTTCGGCGCCGAGATGACCATCAGCCCGAGTTGGGCGTTCTGCATCGATATCGGCGGAGTGAAGTCCGGCGCTGTCTCCGGTTCGATGAACATGCTCGGCAACTTCGGCTCGTTCGTGAGCGCGAACGCCTTCCCGTTTCTCCAGGGACTCACTGGCTCCGCTTCGGCCTACTTCTGGCTGGTCGCGGTGTTCAACATTGGCGGCGCGTTTTGCTGGCTCGGAATGAAATCGCGTCCACCCGCGGCGGCCAAGTAAACTATCCGCATGTCCAGTGTCCTCAGCCGGCGCGGATTCCTGCGCGCTACCGCCCCGCTTCCGCTGGCCGCTCTCGCGCAAGCCCAGCGCCCACCCGTCAACATCGTGTTCCTTCTTGTGGACGACATGGGCTGGTCCGATCTCGCCTGTTACGGCTCGGACTTCCATGAGACGCCCAACATCGACCGCCTCGCCCGCGAGAGTGTCCGGTTCATCAACGCCTACTCCGCGTCGCCGGTGTGCTCGCCCACCCGGGCGTCGATCATGACGGGCAAGAACCCAGCACGGCTGAACATGACCATCTGGCGCGAGGGATCGATGCGCTCCGTCACCGGCCGGAAGCTGATTCCGCCGCGCACTGAGTCCGATCTGCCCCATTCCGAGTACACGCTCGCCGAGGCGCTGCACGACGCGGGCTATTTCAACGCGCACATCGGCAAGTGGCACCTGGGCGGACCGAATCACTATCCCGAGGCACAGGGCTTCGACGTCAACATCGGCGGCACCCATTGGGGCGCGCCGCAGGATTTCTTCTGGCCCTACACCGGCACGAAGCACTACGGCGGCGAGTTCCGGTATGTGCCCGGGCTCCCGTTCGGCAAGACTGGTGATTACCTGACGGACCGGCTGACGGACGAGTCGCTGAACATCGTCAGCCGGGTCAAGGACCGTCCCTTCTTTCTGAATTTCTGGTACCACACCGTTCACACACCGATCCAGGGAAAGCCCGAACTGGTCGAGCGGTACCGCCGCAAGCTCAAGCCGGACCTGAAGCACAAGAACGCGACTTACGCAGCGATGGTGCATAGCCTGGACCAAAGCGTCGGCCGTGTCTTGAAGCGGCTGGACGATTCTGGTCTCTCCCAGAACACAGCCGTGATTCTCACCTCCGACAACGGCGGCTACATCAATCAGTACGCAGGCGAGACGGTCACGAACAATCACCCGCTCCGTTCGGGCAAGGGGTCGCTGTACGAAGGCGGCATCCGCGTTCCGCTCCTGATTCGCTGGCCCGGCGTCACGACGGCCGGCGCGGCATGCGATGCGCTAGTCTGCACCACGGACTTCTATCCCACGATCCTGGAACTCCTCGGCCGCCCCGGCCGGGCCGCGCAGAATGCGGCGATGGATGGGGTCAGCCTCGCGCCGCTGCTCCGCGATCCGAAGGCGAAGCTCGATCGCGACACGCTTCACTTCCACTATCCGCACTACTACCCCACCACGACACCGGTCAGCGCCATCCGCGTTCGAAACTGGAAGCTACTGCACTACTACGAAGACAGCCGCGACGAGCTCTACGACCTGGCCGCCGACCCGTCTGAGTCTCGCGACCTGGCGCCATCGAGCGCCGCGAAGGCCCGCGAACTCCGCGCACGCCTGTTCGAGTGGCTCACCTCGGTGCGCGCGCAGTTCCCGCGTCCGAACACCCGACCAGAGCAAGCACACGAGGCAGCCTGCCGTAGGCCGGTGGCGCTATCCTGAGCTTGTGAAGGCCCAGGGCCATGCCATGCCGAAACCCTTAGAGGTCAAGCCGCTTGCGCAGTACCGGATATGGATTCGCTACGACGATGGTGTAGCGGGAGAAGTCGACCTTTCCGATCTAGCGGGTCGCGGCGTCTTCGCCGCGTGGGCGGATGCGACTGCCTTCAGCTCCGTGCACATCGGATCGCATGGCGCCGTCGAGTGGGAGTCCGAAATCGATCTCTGCCCCGATGCACTGTACCTGCGGCTGACAGGCAAGTCGCCAGAAGACGTTTTTCCGGCTCTCAAGTCGATCCA